>JBCCFC010000195.1:0-14228 GCA_039029935.1 Chloroflexota bacterium | reverse complement strand
GTCCCGCCTCCACCTTGGATACCCTCAGAACAAAAAAAGACCTTCAAATAAAACTTAATTAACTTTATTTAACACCCTCTTGCACTCCCCTTTTAAGTGCGGTCCTACCCTTAGCACAAAAACGAAAGTTAATTCATGAATTGTGTGGCTCATGGTCGGATGATCATAGTATTGAGCCTATTTTTGCCGAAATTGAGACACAAAGAATCTCAAATCTACCGCGGGAGGTAGTTTTTTAATACGACATCTTGATACAAATATAGTCATTGCTTTTCTCAACGGTGATCAAGATATCGCAGACAAAATAGATACACATCTACCACATGTCGCAGTCAGTACGTTGGTGATTGCGGAGCTACGATACGGTGCAAGGGCTTCGGCAAGAACAACAGCCAATTTACAACGGTTAGAGGAATTTTTGCAAACTGTCAACATTGTCGATTTTGATCAAGCGAGTGCTGACAGCTATAGCTGTATACGACTTGATTTACGACGAAAAGGCAAACCGACTGGCGAAATGGATTTACTGATTGCATCAATTGCTATTGCAAATGATGCGATTCTGGTGACTCATAACACCAAACACTTTAGCCAGATTGATGGGTTGGTGTTGGAAGATTGGCTTGAATAGGCTTTTAATATTTAAAAACTTTTATTCTTTAATATTTTACAGTCTGCGACGCGCAAGTCACTGGAATCAACGCACACGTTTGGTCAGCGACATGCACTGGGTCTACCACAATCGTACCTAACAATAACTCATTGCCAACGGGTTGTCCACTACCATCCAGTACATCAGCCCTTTGCCCCGTTGTCCGGTCATACAACCCTACAAACACATCAAGCGTCATGGGTTCTTCACCCATTGCCGTAACATCATTTTCAATCGGTATCACCAACTGACGCCAATCATCTGTATATCCCTGCCGCGCCAACACCTGATCCGCATTATAGGCCACGAAAAAACGAGGCACACCATCATTCTGCGCATAGTTGTCGCTCTGTTGACGTAAATGCACAAATACATCCATATGCCGCGGCCAGTTTTGCGTACCATGCCACTGTAGCCACACATCAACAGGCATCCCAGGGAGAAAGTGATTGAGGTTGCTTGCTGTGCCAGTTTCTAACCATGCATGGACGCTGATTGGCTGACTATCGGGTTGTGTCTCATCAGGTTGTGTCTCACTTGGCTGTTCATTATTAGACTCGCCTCCACTGGGATACGTTGTAATCTCTTCCGGTGGGGGTGGACGAAACATGGCTGTGATTTGCTGTGTTTGCGTATGCGGAATCGCTGTCATTGTGCGCCCATCAATTTCGCCGACAAAGGCATGGTGTGAGAGCTGCACCAACTCATCCCTTGGCGACTGTTGGGTAATCCGCTGCTCTGCGCGCTGATAAACGCTGGCAAGTTGCCACTGTGTCCCCGTACTCGCCGCCACACCCCATTTTTTTGGCAGATAGAGGGGCAAACTGGTGATGCGGATTATCTCGCCGGGTTGCCATCGGTCTGGTGGATACCAGAGCAAGGCTGGGGGAAGAATGTCATAGAGTCGCCAAATGGGTTCACTTGAGGGGGAACGCACTTCAAGGAACGGATATTGCGGTGCTGTCGCGTCTGGTAGCTGAACACCTGGACGCCAAAAGCTCACAATTTGGGTTTGCCGCCAGCGCGCCCAATCCTCAACACGTACACCAACAAACTGAAGCAGGATGTTGCCATTGTCGTCCATCGGCTGTGGCGGGACAATCGACATCGAGCGCCAATCTTGGTTTGTCGCACGGGCAAAGTCGAAAAAGGCATTGGGGACACCCTTTTGTGCCGATCCCTTGCGCATCAACAAAAAGCCATCTGCCGCGTCAACAACACCCCAGTCACCCGCCAGCATCTGCTCTACCAGCACCTTGACATCGCCTGGTGCCATATCGGTTGCCGTTGTCACATCCAACAAAGCCCAATCCGCAGGGCGAAATAGGTCAAGCATATCCTCTGGAATACGGCTGGTCGAGATACCAATGGGGAATTGGTAGACATGACGGCGATGGCTGACATGGGGGTGAACGGCAGCGGTGGCGGTGACAGCGGCATCCGTCGGAATTTGGTCCACAAAACGATAGAGTTGCTGATGGTGTTCACTATAGGGCGTTGGGTCATGTCGTCCAGCTCGTGGCCCGCGTCCATCCTGTTGATAGAGCGAAAGTGACCAGATCATGACCCACAAAATAAGGAGACCCGCGCTGATGGGGCGCATGGTGTTGCGTGAATTGCGCCAAAAGGCTACAAGATTCATGGCAACGCCACTGGCGGTGGGCATATATTGAAAGCTGCTGGCGGTTTGGTTAAAGCGGCGCGCAATCCAACCCCATAGGCGCGCCATGCCAAAGGCACTGCTGACAGCGACATAGGCGATGAGTGGTGCGCTGTAGTGAAATTCGCCGTAGTATTGTGCGGGATAGGCACTAAGTAAATTGGCAAGCAGTACAGGCAAAGCCAGTAGTAAAATTTCGGGTGCAAGCAATGACAAAAAGCCAAAGGTCCACAGGAGATTACGGAGATAAGCAAACCGTGCTGGCTCGGTGGCAATCTGCAAGACTAGCTCCGGTTGGACAAAAAAGCTCTTAAAGATGTCCATTGGCGAATCCCCCAACGCACCATAACGCTGGAAATAGGAACTTTCTGCCTCGCCATAAACGGTTTCTGCATTGAGCGGCACAATCACAAAGGTGGTCGTCCAAAACCAGCCTGCGCAGACCAGTGTGATGAGGAATAGCGATAGGGATGGTTTGGGGTGGTGGATCATGTCAGACAGCGCACCCAGCACTGAATAGCCCGATAGTCGCCGTGGTCGCCAGAAACGAATTTCGAGCCGCCACAATGCCCATACCCCTAACCCCGCCGCCAGCAATGCGGCTTCTTCTTTAACACTTGCAACCAATAAGATGGCAAGAATGACCTGCCGCCAACGTTGCATTTCGGTTGCCCAAAACGCCCATAAAATTAGCGGGACAGCAAGGGGAATCGCGTGAAATTCGGTTAAGATGGCTGATTGCAGTTGAGGCGCAAGCAAGTAGGCGGCTGCTAGTGCCAATGCCATCGGGCGCGTCAACCGTCGTAATGGCTCAACTTCCCAAATTTGTTCTTGCTCTCTGGCGGTGAGTAACTGTGAAAAACGGTCCTGTGCAATGTCATAGACAAACCATGCTGCCACGCCAACCACCACGACTTGGAGTGTCAATATCGCCTGTACATCATCCCAGATCCAATAGATGGGGCTGATGAGTGCCAAAATCGGTTCCACATGGTCGGTCAGACGTGTGGCGATAAACCCATTGTCGGTCATCTCCAGCCAGCGCCCACGGCTGCTGTTCCAAATGGCTTGATCAATTTGCCCCAAATCCGCTTTATGGGTACGCATCCCTAAATGCTGACCGATGGCTAATTGCGTAAAGATGCGGCAGTAGATAAAGATAAACGCAAAGAGGACCAGTTGATATGGGTCAGAGAAAATCGTGTATAAAATGCGGCCAAAGCCCCGATAGCTAAACCAGCGGGATTGCCATCCTGAGAACGATTTTGTGAACGATTGCGTCATAGCTGGGTCTACGATTCCTGTGTGAGTAGCGTGTTGATAGCCGTAGCAGCCCTTTGTATCTGCTCAACTGTAAGTTGTGGGAACATGGGCAGTGAGACAATGCGGGACATGATGGTTTCTGTATTCATCATTGAATGACAGACAACTGTGTCAGTCTGATACGCAGGTTGCAAATGTACAGGTGTAGGATAATGGATACCTGTTCCAATCCCTTGTGAACGGAGAGCCGCTTGAAATTCGTCACGCATCATATCCGTAGCTGGCAGTTGAACAACATACAAATGATAGACATGGGTACAACCGGATTTCTCAATCGGCTTCATTAATGTGCCTGATGCAGTCAGTTCGGCTAAATGCTGCGCATAGGTCGCTGCCAAGTCTCGACGTCTCTCATTCCATGCATCAAGGTGGCGCAACTTCACGCGCAAAATTGCCGCTTGCATCTCATCCAACCGGCTGTTCATGCCATCTTCCTGCGAAATATAGCGGCTCTGTGGTGTCCAGCCATACTCGCGCAGATGACGCACCCGAGCCACCAAATGCGCATGACGGCTGACCACTGCACCACCATCACCCAATGCACCCAAATTCTTGGTTGGGTAAAAAGAAAAACAAGCGATATCGCCCATTGACCCAATTTGTTGTCCATTGTAGGTTGCGCCATGTGCCTGTGCACAGTCCTCAATCACGGCAAGATTGTGTCGCTGTGCGATCTCCAAAATCGCATCCATATCAGCCGGATGACCGTAGAGATGCACAGGGATGATGGCTTTGGTACGTTCAGTAATCGCTTCCGCCAGTGTATCTGGCAGCATGGTATAGGTGTCAAGGTCAATGTCCACCAGCACAGGCGTTGCCCCTGCCAGCTTAATTGCCGCCACCGTTGCCGTCGCTGTATGCGAGACTGTTACGACCTCATCGCCATGCCCAATGTCCAGTGCCATCAATGCCAGTTGGAGTGCATCCGTCCCCGAATTGACGCCGACACAGCCCACCGTTTGTGTATAGGCTGCAAACTCATCCTCAAAGGCGGCGACCTCTTTACCCAGAATATACCAGCCGCTGTCAAGAACGCGATGCACGGCCTCATCAATTTCTGTTTTGATGGCCGCATAGGGCGCATGTAGATTGTTGAATGGTATTGTCGTTGATGTCATGTTTTGATTTACTACCCTGCAAGCGTAACATAACCTTCGCGAGGTGACGAAGAGTGATTAGCATTGCCAAAGCATGTGTCGTCACCTCCCGAAGGTCTTACCTCATCTATTGGATACCGAAATTTACCAATAATAGTCGCCATATTGTTGATAATAGTTTATCATCTTTGTCAGCCCATCACGTAATGGCGTCGTCGGTTGCCAACCCAATGCTGCCTCAATACGCGCATAGCTAGAGTATACATCTCCGATATCTATACGTTTGCGCTCCTCCGGCCAAGGCACAAGACGTACACTGCCCCATCCGGCTATGTCCACAAGCATCCGAGACAGATCATAGAGGCTGACAGGGGCCAATCCCCCCAAATTATAGACTTGTCCATTGGTGTCATCGGTCGCCCCCGCACGCAAAAATGCATCGACGGCATCATCGACATAACACATATCTCGTCGCTGCTGTCCATCGCCATAAAGCTGAATCTCCTTGCCCTGCACAGCCAGACGTACAAACCAGCCAATAAACCCTTGGCGACTGTGTTTGAGTAGCTGACGCGGCCCATAGGTATTGGTCATGCGTAGGGAAGTCGTGCGCAAATCATAGGCGTTGTGATAGACGATGTGATACCACTCCCCCGCCAACTTGTTGACGCCATTGATGTCGGTGGGGCTTTGCACATGGTTCTCGTCGAGCGGTAAATATTGTGGTTTACCATATTGCTGGCGTGTCCCTGCATAGACAATCTTGACTTCGGGATTGTTGTGACGACAGGCTTCCAACAAAGAAAGCTGGCTGCGCGCATTGATTTCCAGGTCCGAAAAGGGATCTGTCATCGAGTCGATGTGGCTTACCTGCCCTGCCAAGTTAAAGATGACATCCTGCCCCTGAACGAGCGCATTCATTGAGTATGGATCACGTACATCGGCAATATTGATGTGCAGTCGGTCTTCATATCCATACACATTGAAACGATTCCCGCCATAGTCAGGAACCATCGAGTCAACCAACGTAACTTGGGCACCAATATCCACAAGACGACGTGCTAGATTCGATCCAATGAAGCCAAGCCCACCCGTGATGAGGACATGTTGGTTATGGTAAAAATCTAAATAGCTCATTTTGTGGACTCATCTGTCAAACCAAGTTCTTGGCTAAGTTCGGCTTCAATCTGTTCGATACTGGGTAAAGTTGATTGTATCTCATCTGGTAGCATCTGCGTTAGCTGATATTCAGAGATGCCAATGGGTTTATTGATATCACTTAACGCCCATTCTGCCACCACCCGATCATGATTTTGACACAATAACAGCCCAATCGTTGGCTGATCACCCTCCCGTTTAATCAGTTCATCAGTTGCCTTCAGATAGAAATTCAACTTACCCGCATATTCTGGTTTAAACTTATCTGTTTTGAGTTCAATCACGACATAACAATGCAAATGTGTATGGTAAAATAGTAAATCAAGAAAGAATTCGCTATCCCCCACTTGCAGTGGGACCTGTCTCCCGACATAAGCAAATCCAGCACCTAACTCTAGCAAGAATTGAGTAATGTGTTCAATCAATCCCTGTTCTAAGTCGCGCTCACTGTGTTCTTTTGCCAGTGTCAGAAAATCGAATACATATGGGTCTTTCAGTGTTTGTTGTGCCAAATCTGACTGCGGCAATGGAAGAGATTCAGAAAAATTAGAAAGTGCTTTTCCTTCTCGTTCCCAGAGTCTACTCTCAATATGATGCGTCAGAACGCTACGGCTCCATCCATATGTTAGCGTATAGTTGACATAGTATAATGCCTCATCAGTAGACTTACACTTTGAAATGATAACCAAATTATGTCCCCAAGGAATCTGGGTAATTAGTGACAAGATTGACTCATCCAATTGGGCAACAGGCTGTTGCCCAATTGGATGAGTCTCGTTGTAAAACCTATACCACTGTCGAATATATTTTAGGTTACGATGAGAAAACCCCTTCATGTCAGGAAACTCAGTCATCAAGTCCTGACTAAGCTGTTTGAGAAACCCACTTCCCCATTGACTATTTTTTTGTTTTTCAACAATATCCGCCCCCAATTCCCAATAGAACTCGATGAGTGCGGAATTGACCGCAACTGCCGCCTTTAATTGTACGGCACGTATTCTTGTTTTTATCTGCATGATCCAAGCCTTGTAATCAGCCGACTCTTGCAGGGATAGTTTATCATCCATGATTAGCGTCTTTCAATCCTTACAAAATTCTTTATCTCATCAAAATTACCAAATTGGTCCAATGAATTGATGAATACCATCATTTTTTCAAAAAATGATGGTATTCATCAATTCATTGGACCAATCTAGCAACCATCAAAACATCCATTTAACCAAAAATGCTCCGGTCAACCATTTCCATCTGAAGTTCCAAGCTAGAAGAGCCATCCTGATTTTTCCACGTACCACAAGTACCACCAACCTCACTGGTCCCCAACTTCACCTCACTGCCATCCATATGTAGTGCCGGATGATACCACTTGTACACTTTTTCGGCCTCACCCACGATGTAGTGACCGATGAGCGCACGTCGGAAATGGTCGCTCGTTTTGTTGGGCAGACTGCCATGCACCAGTTGACCGTTAAAAAAGAGAACGTCACCAGCGTTCATGATCACAGGCACGGCATCTTGACCCGCTGGCAGATCAACCGTTACATCCGTGAAGCTCTGATCGGTGTCTGCTTCGACCGTACACAGCACAGGCCATGTATGACTACCGGGGACAACACGCAGACAGCCATTGTTCTCATCGCAATCATCCACCGCCATCCATGCGGCCATACAGGTTCCCGGCTGGACACGCAGATAGAATTGGTCTTGGTGGAGTGCCTGACCACGCGCACCTGGTGGTTTGAAGTAGAACATGGTCTGCACAGCATAAGGTTCACGCCCCAGCAATGCCGTCAGACAGCCATTGATACGTGCATCCAAGAGCCATCGAAGGCTGGCATCATCGCGATAGTGTGGCTGCATCAATCGTGGATAGGTCAAGAGCGGATCATGGGTTTGGAAGGAGGCATCACTGAGTGCATTGTTCAGCGATTGATTGGCCGCATTCTGAGGCGTGACTTCTCGCAGGCGCATGGCCTCATAGTGCTTTTTGAAAAATTCGACCTCAGCATCGAAGAAAAGTCCCGACACGACGAGATAGCCCTGTTCCTGATACTGCTGTTGTTGTTCTGGAGATAAGTTGCTTGTTGGTACTGCTGTGTTCATCTACAATTGTTTCTCCTAATATTGTTAGGTTTAGCTTTAAGTTTCTAATCAAGTCTATTCAAATAGCCACTATTACGCTGTCAATTAAGTTTTGAGCAGTAGGCACACCCTGTTCCGGACCCGCACGAGGGCGTGCTCACTACTCAAAACTTTTCTGACAAGGTACTATAACCACGGACAGAGGCTCAATTCAGTGAAAGCTTTTCTATCTCACCAACACTTAAACCGCTATATAGGGCAACTTTATCAGGCGGTTCATTATGCATCAACATCTGACGGGCAATTTCTTGTTGTTTTTTCAGTTGACCTTGCCCAATCAAAACTAACAAGGGTTCGTTCGTCGCTATGTGCCATATGATTTTCTCCTTCGTTCCAAATGCCTACATCACGATACTATCGCCTATTTGCTATTCAAACTCAATTTGTGTATAGCTTTCTACAACCACCCTATTATACAAAAAAACAGCGCGTTACCCAGAACTTGGATAACGCGCTGTCACGTTTTGCTTGCAAAAAGCGATAACTTACTTTGTTGCCACTGACGGTTGCGAGTTTAATTCGACGACGGATTCGTTGGCCGTGCTGTCTGATGTGGTCTCCTCTACAGGTTCTTCCACTTCAACAGGCTCTTCGGCGGGTGCAGGTTCTTCAACTGGTGCAGGTTCTTCAACTGGTGCAGAGCTACTTTCGCCTGCACCGTCAATGGCATCTGCGTTCCCATCATCTGTCCCTACATCGCTTTCATCACCAGCATTTGAACTCGTTACCGTGTCAGGCTCTGTACTAGGTACATTATCCGCACCCACACCCTGAGCATCGCCATTGCTCGGTTCCTCTGTCCCTGATTGGTCACCACCCTCTGTATTGGGTGCAGACTCAGGTGTATTCGTTGGTTCCACAAAACTAGGCACAGATGTGGGGACAACAAACTCTGGCGTTGGTGTTGGTTCGACCACTGGCTCCTGTGTTGGTTGAATCAACTCAATACCACCAGCATTGGTTGGCGTTGGTTCAATCACAGGCACGGCTGTTAACACTGGCTTATTTGACAGTTGCCGTGTTGGTGTTGGCACCTCGACCAAAGCCGTTGGCTCAGGTGTCGCCGTTGGTGGCACAGCCGTTGGTGTAGGCGGTACTAGAGTCGCTGTTGGCACTGGTGTCGCTGTTGGCACTGGTGTTGCTGTTGGCACTGGTGTGTTCGTTGGCACAACAGGCGTCCATGTAGGCGTTGGCGGCGGCGTATTAGTCGGCGGTGGCACGGGCGTATTAGTTGGTGGTGGTGGCACAGGCGTATTGGTCGGTGTAAACGCTGGCCGTGTTGTCTTCGTTGGTCGCGGCCTTGGCGTTTGGGTCGGAGTCGCAGTCGGTACAGCCGTCGGCGCAACAGTTGGAATAATCACAGGCACATCGGTTGGCGTTGCGGTTGCCGTTGCGATAGGAATAATGATTGGTTCATCAGTTGCTGTCGCCTCTGGTACAGATGCTGGTTGCCGCGTTGGGGCAAGTTGTATCACCTGTGTACGAGTTGGCACGGCATCATCCAATCCCGAAGATTGAACTTCTACTGGTACAACATCCTCTTCATCGGCTGCTGGCCCACGAACTGGTACGCTATTGACTGGTTGATTTGATGCAGAATCTTCAATAACAGTATCTTCTGACACCGCACCCTCTATCACAACACCCTCTATCACAACACCTTCAACAACACGATTCACGGCATCACGAACAGCCGCACCCTCATCTGTATCTCTTGGCGGTCGTGCTGTGGGTTTCAGGATAATCTGATAATCATCCTGTGCCTCCACGCTGGACGATGCAGGTGCTTCCGTTGCCGCGGCTGTCGGCTGTCCTTCAGGCGTTGATGCTATCTGGGCATCATTTGTCACGTCGTCTGTATTATTCGCCTCTTGGACTGTGTTATCCTCGGTTGTATCATTATTAGCGGTATCATTTACAGGCTGATCTACACCAGACTCTTCTGCACTAGAATCATCTACATCGGTGTCATCTACACCAGTGTCATCTATATTGGTGTCATCGACGACTGAAGGTTCAATCAATATGTTTTCGTCATTCACATCTTCCGTGTCGGGGTCTACTGTTGCCAACTCAACCATGCGGATGGCTTCAGTGAGCGATGTCGTTGCCACGCCGGATGCATCCAGTTCCCCTTCAAGCGTCTGAAGGTCATCCAACCATGTGTTTAGAAAGTCCGCCCTAGCTTCTGGGGAAAGATCAACACTAGCATCAAGCGCAACCTGAATATCTTGAACAACCTCATCAAGGACCTGGGCCTGTAGTCCATCATCTAAATTTTCCAACTGTTCGGTTGTGGATGCCAGTGCCAGCAACTCTTCCAACCGTTCCTCGGATTGATCGGCATGCCACTGCGCACGGTCATTGGCGGCAACCATCAACATGGTACGCGCTTCTTCACCAAGCCGCTTGACTGCATACAGCGGTTCGCCTGGCAGACTACGCTCAATATATCGTGTGACCGTATACATGCTCAGGAGTAACAAAGCCGCAACCATTGCCGCGGTCACAGCAGGGAAGGAGAAAAGTGAGCGGCGGGTGGCCTGATGAGATTGTGTTTGGGAACGCACAGAGCGATCACGCATTTGGCTTGCCCGTCTAGGCACACCTGCCAAGCGTGATTTTGGCTTAAGCCACCCTGATTGTTGCGTATGTTGCTGTGAGCCTGGGTTCAGTGGGCTTGTGCGCTGCTGATGGGACGATGCATCGCCATTCAAATGCGTGTTCCCTTGATAACCGTTTGTATGGAACGGAAGGGATTCATTGGATGCGGATTGCT
Source organism: Chloroflexota bacterium (assembly GCA_039029935.1). GTDB lineage: Bacteria > Chloroflexota > Anaerolineae > Caldilineales > Caldilineaceae. Next base: position 3,417 of record JBCCFC010000195.1, on the reverse strand, counting down.
GTTCAGGGTCATATTGGCGGTTGGCCGCTTCAAACATGCGCATCCGTCCACTGGCAAACGCGTGCGAAGACATCTGTGGTGCGGGTGCTGTCGTCAACACAGATGCAAGTCGCAAAAGCGGCTCTAACTCGGCGCGCTCATCGGGATATTGCTGGAGGCAAGATTCAATCGAATCGCCATGTTCGATTTTTTCTAAACAAATTGCCAGTATTTTGTCAAATGACATGTCCGTAGCTATTCAGAAGTTAGCGTATCCCTAACTTCGTACCCCTTTTAAGATTGAAAATGATAAAAGTAAAATGTAATGCATGTTTATCAATATGTGTTAATCATTAAGACCTAACAAACGGCGTAAGCTGCCTAATGAACGATGTTGTAGTGCTTTAACGGCTCCTTCGCTTTTCTCCATCACCTGCGCTGTTTCGGCAATACTCAATCCTTCAATAAAGCGCAGTAACAGAACCTGTTGTTGTTGATCGCTTAACATATTCATGGTCTGCATAATTTGCTCAACTTCGAGTTTGATTGACAATCGATCAATAAAATTGTCTGATGTGGATACATGAGAAGCATGATCAATATCTACATGCGTTACCCGTTGTTTTTTACGCAGAATATCGACCATGCGATTATGCGCCAGTCGATAGAGCCATGCCGAGAAGATAGCAACGTTATCTTTGGGTGCGATCTTGTATCGGTCAATTTTTTCCACCAAACGCAAAAACACCTCAGAGGTAATCTCTTCGGCATTATCCACATCACTGAGTCGCGATAATAAGAATCGAAAAACCCGATCTGCATACAATTGATACAGACCATCAAAGGCGTGTGGATCGGAATACGTCTGGGCTTGACGAATAAGATATACAAGTGTTGTTTCCTCAATGGGCGCACCACGTTGGATTTCAACCATCTATCTCTATTCTCACATATCTGCAATAGATACGCCTGTAAGGATGACGAAGATACGGTCTAAAGGCTACGCTTTGCCATACGCTCTGCTGTACGAAGCCCTACCGTATGTCTATGGAACCCGTCATCGTTTCTACAGACGTGTCAATTATAATGGTCAATTAATTTACGACTACTTTACTTTCACGCGACATCCCAAAAAGCAAATAAAGGGACAAATCACCCGATGCCAAATGAGTACCACTGTAGTTCTATTTTAACTACATATGACGCGCACAATAGAATAATGGATATGTTACGATAACTGCAAATATCCATTATTCTTAATATGTAAAGTGTAAAATCCATTTTCGTGTATTTCTTCAACATAGAACACTAACAATGATTTATTAAATCATGAAGGAATCGTTGTTTCTATGACGGTTACACTACGCTTACTATTCGTTCTCGATTTACCTACCCGACATCGGTGGGTCGGGGGTCGGTATTCGGTGAGTCGGTATTCAGTATTCGGTGAGTCAGTAATCGGTATTCGGTACAACAATACCAACGTACTGACCTACTGACCACTGACTTACCGACCACTGACGTACCGACCCTCGCTATTCGCCCCGCAGACGCGCTTTCAATGATTGCCAGCGCGTCGGTTTCAGTTCTTCCTCAGAGATCGTTTCCTCTTCATCTTTGGCAAAGAGGATATTCAAGCGATCTGCATCATAGCGTGCCCCCGCAATATCGAGTCGTGCCAGACCAATGGGCAGAGAGACGTTGCGTTTCCAATTGCCAATCCGCACGACCAGTTCATCAACCACACTGCGGTGTAACTGTACTTCCTCGCGGTCGACCAATGGCAAGGCCAAACTCAATACATAGTGTTCACCCTGTTCAAACACACTTTGAGAGGCGCCAATATAGAATTTTTGCGTTGGATCGCTCTCACCACCTTGCCCCACATCATCAATCTCACCATAAAGTGTATTCGCCATCTGGCGCAGCATCTCCAACCCCGTCACCTCTTGCTCAAAGAAGGGAATTTTGAAGATCGGCAACGGTTGGAAACATTCCTCTACCAGTTGCAAGTTTTTGGCTTGGGCATTCTTCCAGCCATCAAAATAGCTATCGGATATCTCTGTGGGAAAGACACGATTACACACAACGGCATCCACTCCATAGCCATAGAGACTGAGATACGTGTATGCCCGCTGTGCTTCTTTGACAACCATCTTTTCTGGGTTTAGCACGACACGCATACTGCTGATATTGGGGTCACTCAGTAATTCACTCATGCGCTCCAAGTATTCGACCAACTCTTCGATGCTTTCAAACACATCATCATCGGGAATGGGAATATCGCTAAATCGTTGCACCAATGGACGCGCAATTTGAACCGTCTTGCGCTGGAACGGAAATACCTTTTCAATATACCAGCGCGCCATGTCTGGAAAACTGAGCAATTGCAGTGTTGACCCAGTGGGGGCGGCATCAATAATAATCACATCATAGTCACCACTATCGGCCAAATAGGTGATCTGCATTAAGCTTGCCAGCTCTTCCATGCCGGGCAAAATCGCCGTTTCCTCTGCCAGCAGACTCTCCATCCCCTGCCACGAAAAAAGTGCATTGAGATAGCCCTGCACACGCCCCCAATACTCATCCATCTGGTTAAGCAGATCAATCTCTTGCCCCCATAAGTTTGGCGCAAGTTCAGTCAACTCACTGCCAATCTTGACATCAAAGCTATCACCAAGACTATGCGCCGGGTCTGTACTCAACACTGCCGTCCGATAGCCCAATGCTGCACAACGCACTGCCGTGGCCGCACTGACACTGGTCTTGCCAACGCCACCTTTTCCTGTATATAAAAGAATACGCATTCAGTTTTTTTGCCTATATTTTTTGAATGATAACCATTTATAGTTTACACTTCGTCAAGTGCAAACCTTAATCTTTTTTCTTTATACAGTTATAACGACTTTAACGCCTGTTTTACACTATTCTTCGGACTAATTTTATATTGCACATCGACCAGCGTACCCTCCTCATCAATGAGAAAGTGGCTACGAATGATCCCCATAAATTTGTTCCCATACATAGACCGCTCGCCCCATGTGCCATAAAGTTCAGCAATCTGATGTCCTTCGTCCACAAGCAGTGTGAATGGCAGGTCAAATTTTGCTTTAAACGTTTGGTGGGACGCCACATTATCAGGGCTGATGCCCAGCACAATGGCATTCTTTTCTTCAATCGCTGGATAATTGTCACGGAAGCCACATGCCTGTCGTGTACACCCTGGTGTATCATCCTTTGGGTAAAAATAGAGGAGAACACGCTGACCTCGATAGTCGCTTAGTTTGACCTCTGTACCTTGGTCCGTTAACGTTGTAAAGTTTGGTGCAATGTCGCCAACTGTTAAGTTTGCCATAATAGAATATCCTCTTGTTATGATTGCGTCTGCATCAACGCGCCCAATTACGTTCTCGCCAGTTTGTTCAGTAAGCATGCCCT
>JBCCFC010000194.1:0-14268 GCA_039029935.1 Chloroflexota bacterium | reverse complement strand
CCTTATTTTTGTCCAAACAGAAGGGGTTTCTATTCGGAATGCTAATAATAAAAGACATATAGCGTTGGATGATACTCTTCAAAGAGTGAAAATTGACTAAAAATGCAAGCACATGAGATACTCCATGAAAGTTCATTTGACTTAGTAGTTCAAGGAGGTATTTCTTATGACACTTGAAATTGGAAAAACGACCGATTGGCGTAATACAAACTTTGCACCCTTAGCCGTGTTAATGGTTTGCTACAATACAAAAAACATGTTTGACCCACTGAAATCAGTGGAAATAGTTGGAAAAAAGAATAATTTTGCAACGGAAGACAAACTATCCCAAATTATGTTAAGTATTCTAGCAAACTGCAAATACATCAGTGAAATCAACACCAAACTCCGTCCAGACGAAATATTGGCACAAGTCAATCGAATCGACCGCTTTGCGGACCAATCAACGTTGGCAACAGCCCTCAATGAGCTAAGTCAAATGAATATCCAGCAACTTCGAGGGGCTATTCGGACCATTAGCAACAGTGTGAGTCGAACGAAACAGCATGATTGGCGGGGATTTCTCATGTGCGATTTTGACTTATCGGGACTACCATGTAGTAAAAACGCCGAAGGGAGCAGCAAAGGATACTATCCGCATAAAAAAACGCAACTGGAAGGCAACTGGCGCGTGTAAGCGCAATTACTTATCATGAAACCTTATGGTCAGATGTTGTTCCGGGGAATTGGTTAACGATGCAATGTCTAAAAACGGCGGTGCAATCGTTCGAAAGTTCAATTGACTTATCAAAAGACAACCGTAGGCACGTTCTTTGGCGACTCGATGGTGGCTCTGGAACGGATGAAAACCTCCGTTGGTTACTCAATCGAGGCTATCATATACTTGCAAAAGGATATTCTGGCAAACGAACCAATGCGTTAGCAAGGCAACCACTTCGATGGGATAACTACGACAAGACAAGCCAAATTGCTACTGTTCATGAGCTTACGTTTGACTTAAGAAAACCTGTTCAAGTGTTGCTCAAAAGGCGTTTGCACCGAGGTAAATGGACTTATAGTTACTATGTTACGACCATGTCGTTTCCCTCTAAGCAGGCTTTTATGAGCCGTTATCACCAGAGGGGTGGTGCGGAAGTTGAGCAATTTCGGGACGATAAAGATGGCTTGCATTTATCTCTTCGTCGCAAGCAGAAAATGAATGCTCAAAAGGCTTTAGTTTTGCTTACGGACCTTTGCCATAATCTGCTTGCTGATTTTCGACACCGTGGCCTATATGGTTCATCTTTTGCTGATTGGGGGGCAAAGCGCATTGTTCGTGACTTACTTACTATTCCCGGTGCGCTTTACTTCGATGACGATGGACAACTCAAACGAATTGAGCTGCTCTCATCTCATCCCTATACTGAAAAGTTAATTATTTGTCTTGAAAAGTATTCTTTACTGTTTACACAGGAATAGAAACCCCCTCTGTTTGAATGTCTTATGTTAATTCTGAATAGAAACCCCCTCTATTTGGACAAAAATAAGGTAAAACACTTGATGTAGACCAGCAGATATGGCTGCTAAATATGATTGCTCAGATGTCAAAGGACGATGAAGAGAATTTTTTTGAGCAGGTTCTAAAAATTATCCAAAAAGCCAAGCTACCTTTTGATATTTTTCAAACAATATCAGATGCCGAAACACCAGAAGATATCGCACTGAATGCTATACAAAATGAAGAACAGTTGAACCGTTTTCTAGCGCGCTACAGAGAACCAGAACAACAGGCTTAGGTGATGACAATCCAGAGAGTCATATAGCATTGAGCGAATCAATGAGGCGGTGGAAAGTTAAACGTCGTTATGCATACAGAGAAACAGCGGTGTTGTATGGCAATGTGATATGATATGGTTGGTTTGATGAGATACTTGCGTAATTGAGCGAGAAGGAGTTGTATATGTCCACTGTGCTTGTTGGAGAAATTGTTGAACATATTGAAATTTTACCCATTAGTTTGCAAAACCATGTCTTGGCTATCGTCCGTGCATTGAGTCGCCCATTTAGAACAGAGAAGGCACAAACAGTTACCGAAGTGCAAGAAACGGCTGGTCAGCGTCTTGCTAAACTTGCGGGGACCATTTCGCCCTCAGATTTAGACTTGATGAGCCAAGCCATAGAGGAAGACTGTGGAAAGGTCAATTTGGATGAGTGGTAATTACACCGTTGATACAAATATTGTCATTGCCTTATTTAGAGATGATAAAGCTGTCGTTGAGCAAGTACAACGGTCCACGACCATCCATGTTTCAAGTATTGTCCTTGGTGAGCTATATTATGGTGCAGAAAAATCGGCTAAAGTTGCTGAAAATATTGCACGTATAGATCAATTTGTGGATGACGTGGTCGTTGTTGGTTGTGATAGACAGACTTCGCTCATGTATGGCAAAATCAGAAATAAACTCAGAGGCAAGGGTAGACCTATACCCGACAATGATGTTTGGATTGCAGCGATTGCGATTCAGAATGACTTTGTTCTGGTTACGAGAGATAAACATTTTCAACATATCGACGACCTTAGCGTCGTAAGATGGTAATCATTTTGTTATCACTTAGCTGAATCCACAGAAACAAAAAAATCGTCTGCTCATGGTGAGTAGACGATTTTTTTGTCCCTAAAATCAACGATCTACATTACTTATTCACCACCGGCAAGAAAATCTGGAATCCCAACTCCCCACTCAAATGCGGAGCCTGCAACGCCTGATCCAAACTCGCTCGCTCGACCATGCCCTGAACGGGGCCGTATGGTGGTTGCTCGATGCCGTTTTCGATTTCGACGAGCCAGTAGTAGTACTCGACGCCGCTGAGGGCCGAGGTGTCTACGTAGGTGTATTCGCCGCCATCTTCGCCTTTGGCGGTGATGACATCTGCGGTGACTCGGACGGCCTCTTCAAAGACGTTTTCGGTGCTGCGGTAGAGGTAGAAGCCCCATGTGTCCAACTCTGCGCCTGTGACCCAGCGGATTTCGATTTCGTTTTGCTGGACGCTCGACATGAAGTTGAGCAGTTCGATGGCCGATGGCAGTTGGCCTGTACCGGTAATCACGCCCTGTGCGGTGAAGGTGGTGAACTCATCATCCTCGTTGTTGGTCGGGTTGGCGTCAAAGGTGTCGCTGTCGATGCGCACGGTGTTGAGGATGGTGTCGCCGTCGAGGTTGGGGTCGGTGTCGACTGAGTAGCTGATCAGCCCCTGTTCGCCGCTTGCCAGCTCTGGCAGAGTCCAGATGATGCGTTGGTGGTTGTCGCCTGGCACAAGCGTGACGATTGGTTCGGCCTCGATTTCTGGGTTCTCAAACTCGACTTGGTTAAAGACGACGTTGAGCGGCAGGTCATCGACAATTTGTACGTTGAAGGCGGTGGATGGCCCGGCGTTGGAGTAGATCAACGTGTAGATCAGCGTTTCTCCGGCCTCGGCTGGGTCGGCGTCATCGGTCTTACTGATGCTCAGGTCTGTGGTGACACCGATGTAGTGGCTGAGGTCTTCGTCGCTGACCGAGATTTCTGGCTGCGAGTCAACGTTGGCGGTGACGGTGGCGGTGTTTTGATATTGCCCGACGATGGCCGCTCCGTTGACGGTACAGGTCATGGATTCGCCGACCGCGAGTGTTGTCTGTGGACAGCTTGCCGTGCCGTTGATTGTGCCGATCTTGTCATCTTCGAGGACCACGTTGATGAGGTCGGCGTTGCCGATGTTGCGTACGACATAGCGCCAGATGACGATGGAGCCGACCGGAACCTCTGGCCCTGGGGCAACATCTGCATCCTCGCCGTTGGTGGACTTCTCGACTTCAATGGCTGGAATCAATGGTTGCAGACCGCCATCAACCGTGTTGTTCTCTGTGCCATAGTCAATCACAAATGGATCGGTCTGGCCGTTGCTATCGACATCGCTGTCAATTGCATCGTTGTCGCCCGCATCCTGTTGGGTGAACTCAAAGCCATCGGGTCGTTGGACAATGATGTAATAGGTGCCCGGCTCAAGCTGTGTAAACTCGTAGAGACCATCATCATCGGTCGTCGTCTGCGCCACCTGCGAATCATCATCGTTGTTGTAGATTGTCACCTGAATATCGCCGATACCTGGCTCGGTCACGTTCTGGATGCCATCGCCATTGCCATCGCTCCACACATAGTCACCAACCACGCCCAGTGGAACCAGCCCGGCATCAATATCGGTGTTGGTTGTGCCAGCAGGCAGGGTAAAGGTCGGTGTTGCGCCAAACTGACTGGGGTCGCTGTCGAGAGCGGCGTTGTCACCCTGGCTTTGTGGGCTAAAGACAAAGCCGTTGGGCTGTGCAAAGATGATGTAGTATGACCCCGGAGCCAAGTCTTCAAAGAGATATTGACCACCGTTGTCGGTTGATGTCTGTGCAATCAAGGCCCCATCTTGGCGGAAGAGCGTCACCAGCACACCGTCGAGTCCCTCTTCGCCATCATCCTGAATGCCATTGCCATTTTGGTCCACCCACGCACGGTCGCCCAAAGACGATGGCTCAAAGACACCTGCGTCGAGCGTGTCATTGGTCATGCCCGATGTCAGCGTAATCGGAGCGGTCACACCCGTTGTAGGGTTGGCATCGCTGTCTATGATGTCGTTGGCCGGGTCTTCATCCTCACCCGCATCCTGCATGGTCAGCAATGTGCCTGGCAGTGGGTTAAAGATGACATAGTAGCTGCCCGGTGCGATGTCGGTGAAGGTGTAGAGTCCGCTGGCATCGGTGAAGGTGGACTCTAGCGCGGCCACCACGCCCTGTTGATGCAATGTCACCTCGACGCTGCCGACACCCGGCTCGCCATCATCTTGCAGACCGTTGCCATTTTGGTCATCCCACACACGGTCGCCCAAGGTGGCGGGTTGGAAGAGGCCGGCGTCGATGCTGTCGTTGACCTCGCCTGGGGCAAAGGTCATGAGGATGGTTGTGCCATCGGTTGGGTCAGGGTCGCTGTCACGGTCATCATCCCCCTCCTCTTGCTGTGCCAAGAATTGGTCTTGACTGGTAAAGTCATAGCCATCGGGTTGCTCAAAGTGGACGGCATAGTCACCCGCTGGCACGTTGGTGAAGGTGTAGATGCCGTTGGCGTCGGTGGTTGTGGTGTAGACAACCGTGCCTTCGCTGTCGAGCAGTTCGACCACTATGCCGGGCAGACCTGGCTCGCCATTCTCCTCGTTGGGGGAGCCCTCTGGGCCGTCCTGCACACCATTGCCGTTGAGGTCTTCCCACACCAAGTCACCGATGGTCACGCCGGGGACATAGCCCGCATCAATCGTGTCGTTGAGTTCACCCTCGGTCAGCGTAATCGGCTCGGTGCGGTCAACCGTTGTGCCATCCGCCAATTCGTCTGACGAGGTTGGGTCACTGTCCACCGCATCATCATTGTCCTGCTCAGGGTCATCCTGGTCGGCATCGCTGGGGAAGAAGCCCTCTGGTCGAGCAAACTCAACTTGGTAGACGCCGGGGCTGAGACCAAGGAAGAGATAGAAGCCGTCGCTGTCGGTGGTTTCGGTCATGACGGTGGTAGGTGTCATCGGTTCCGTGACATCGACCAAGAAGACGGTCACGCCCTCGATGCCTTCTTCGTCGTCATCCTGAATGCCGTCGTCGTCCAAGTCTTCCCACACATAGTCACCGATGATGGCGTCGAGCGAGACGATGGGCGAGAAGCCCGCGTCAATTGTGTCGTTGGTTTCACCAGCCTCGACAGCAAACGGCTCGGTCTGGCCTGTATCGATGTTGGCATCACTGTCTTCACTGTCATCACCGCCTTGGTTGGGCAGGGTTGGCAGGAAGCCTGTGGGTGAGACAAACTCGACGGTGTAGGTGTTGGGCACGACGTTGGTGAATGCGTACATGCCATCGACATCGGTGGTGTCGGTCATGACAACGCTGCCATTTTCATCGAGCAGGTTGACCAGCACATTCTCAACACCCGGTTCACTACCATCCTGAACGCCATCGCCGTCCAAGTCTTGCCACACAAAGTCACCGATGGTTGCGCCGGGGGCAAAGCCTGCGTCGATGGTGTCATTGTCCTCATCCAAGGCCACTGTTACAGGAGCAGTCTTGCCATCGTCTGGACTGGCATCGCTGTCCTTGGTGTCATCATCACCTGCATCCTGCTCGGTTGGATAGAGATCACCTGGCTGCACAAACTGCACAACATAGCTGCCCGCATCCAAGCCCGTGAATTCATACTCACCATCCTCATCGGTGGTGGTTGACGCCAACTGGTTGCCATTGGTGTCGAGCAGCAGCACCTGCACGCCGTTGATGCCCGACACAGGTACTCCATCTGAATCATCCTGAATGCCATCGCCATCGGTGTCGAGCCAGACCAAATCGCCGATGGTTGCGCCTCGGATAAAGCCTGCATCAAGCGTGGTGTTGACCTCGCCTGAGCCTAGCGTGACATTGGGCGTTGTGCCGTCGTTGACGTTGGCATCGCTGTCCTTGGCATCATCACCACCTTGGTCAGCATCGGTTGGGTAGAAGCCATCAGGACGGATAAACTCAACCGCATAGGTGTCTGGGGCCAAGTTGTCAAAGAGATATTTGCCATCAGAATCGGTAGTGTCACTGGTCAGCCGTGCGCCATTGCTGTCGAGTAGCCAGACGGTAACGCCCGCAATGCCCGGCTCGTTGTCATCCTGCACGCCATCACCATCCAAATCTTCCCAGACAAAATCACCGAGCGTGGCGGGTTTGAGCACTGTCACCAGACCAGCGTCGATGGTGTCGTTGTACTCACCCGGTTCAAGGATGATGAGCGTGGTGTTGCCACTGCCCGGGTTGGCGTCGCTGTCAATGTCATCGCCCGGAGAGGCATCGCTGTCGAGCGTATCGTCATCGCCCGCATTCATCTCGGTGAAGGTAAAGTTGGGGTTGGGCAGGATAAAGCGCACACGGTAGATGTTCTCTGGCCCTGCCTCTAAGTCGGTGAAGCGGTAGAAACCATCGTTGTCGGTCACAGTCTCGGCCAGTGTTTGACCCAGCACGTTGATTAGCTCGACACGGATACCCGCGATGCCATTCTCGCCATTGTCCTGTAGGCCATTGCCATCGTCATCGAGCCACACATAGTCGCCGATGCTGGCGAGGTCTGGCGTGTCTGGTGTCTGATACCACGCTTCATCTGCCACAGGGTCCAGTGGATTTTCGTTGAGGGTCATGAGCGTGGCTTGACCGATATTTTGGCGTCCCTCTGGATGGTCACCAGCGGTGCGCGTGATGACACAGACGGCAGCGGCGTTGGGCGCAATCTCAATCGTCAGCCCACATTCGTTGGTCAAATCACCAAAGACGGTATCGGTGAGGCTGGTCCAGAGCAGTGTGATTTCGCCTGTGTTGGTCACGGCATAGGCAAAGGTGATGGTCTGGCTGACCTCAACCTGCACAGCATCGGCCAAACTGTCGGCCATTGCACCGTTGATATATTTTTCAAACTCGATGGTTGTTTCTGAATTGTCATAGCCAAAGTCGGCGTCCAGGAAATCTTCACCGCTGGTCAAGGTGACAACCAAGCTGCCATCCAGTGTGCCGTCAAACTCAAAGGTCTGAACATAGTTGGGCAGGGTCGTGGCGACGGTGCTTTCATCGACCACCACCGTGTAGACAGCGGGTGTCAAACCGGGGAAGAGATAGCCACCATTGCCATCGGTCTCGGTTGTACCCAACACGGTGTTGTTGTCATCAAGCAAGCGCACTGTGACCGATGGGATGCCCGATTCACCCACATCCTGCACACCATCACGGTCATCATCATGCCACACATAGTCGCCAATCGAGCCATTTTGGTACAGCCCGACATCATAGGTCCAGTCGGTTGCGCCAGAGGTGAGGACGATGTTGGGGATGACGCCTGTGCTAGGATTCGCATCGCTATCCACAGTATTGTCGCTGCCTTGATCCTGTGGGCTGATGAGATAGCCAGCAGGCACGGTGAAGGTCAACGAGTAGACTGTGCCCGGCACAATGCTGGTGAAGCTGTAGAAGCCGCTGTCGTTGGTGGTCGTGGTTGCGGTCACGCCATCGCTGTCGGTCAAGGTGACAACAATGTTGGCGATACCCGGCTCATTGTCTTCTTGGATGCCATCGGCATCGAGGTCGTGCCAGACAAAATCACCCAAGCTCGCCAGTTGATAGTAGCCAGCATCGATGGTGATGTCGTTTTCACCTGCGCTGAGATTGATAAGCCCTGTCTCGCCTGTTCCGGCAGCGTCACTGTCAATATCATCATTACTGCCTGCATTGACCAATGTGCGCAGATAGCCGTTGGGCAGGCTAAAGAGCACCATATAGTCGTCGGGGATGAGGTTGGTGAAGGAGTATGCACCGCTAGCCGAGGTAGTGACAGTGACGCCAACTTGGGTGTTGTTGATGTCGTAGAGGCCAATTTCGACCCCCGCCAGACCAGGCTCATTGTTGTCTTGAATGCCGTTGCGGTTGAGGTCTTCCCACACAAAGTCACCCAGAGAGGCGAGGATGCCATCACCCAACAGACCAGCGTCATAGCTGCGGTCCATTGCACCGCTGGTCAGGGTGAAGACTTCGGTCTGTCCAAAGGTCGGTGAATTGCCATCAGGGTCCGCGTTGCTGTCGAGTTCGGTATCGCTGCCAGCAAAACGGGTGGTAAAGCTGACAAAGTTGGTGGGCGAGAGGTCAAATTGGAGGTAGTAGCTGGCGGGTGGCAGGTTGTTGAAGAAGTAGAAGCCCGTGTCGCTGGTGGTGGTTGTGCTGACAACGCTGCCATCGCTCAAGTGCAGCGTGACTGCCACATTCTCCACGGCTGGCTCAAAGTTGTCCTGCACGCCATCCTTGTCCACATCGACCCAGACATAATCACCCAAGAGCGCAGGGATATAGCCAAAGTAGTTGCTGGGGTCGTCGTCGGTCAAGGTTTCTTCGTTGTAGGTTCCGCTGACAACGGCGATGTTGGTGTATTGGTCGGCCTGTGCCGTGTCGCTCAAGGTACAGGAAACCTGCACATCCTCGTTGCTCTCCCCTGGGGCCAGAGTAAAGCCCGAACAGACCACGACATCATCACCCGTGTCATTGGGTGTGCCATTGTCATCGGTGACGCTGATGTCGGTGATGATTTGGCCGCCTGTGTTGCGCACAAAGTAGGTCCAAACGATGTCCTCGCCCACCTCGATGAGCAGCCCCGGAGCGTCATCGGCATCGACGCCATTGGTGGACTTTTCAACTGTGATAAAGGCGGGCGCAGAGAGACAGTCCAACGCTTCGATGTCGGCCAAGTCGTTGGTGAACTCGGCGATATACTGGACAACGGCGGTGTCTTTGTCGATGGACCAGAGGACGTTGCGGCCATCACGCCAGTTTTTGCCCGTGCTGCCATAGAGGTTGCCATCGTTAAAGAAGGACAGCCCCTCCATGTCTTCAATCTGCTCGCCCGTGTCCTGACGCGTGAAGTTGCCGACCTCGGTGGTGTCGCCCGTCGCGGTGTTGATGATGACCAGCTTGCTCGGTCCACCGCCCAAGTTCATGATGGCGTACAGGGTTCCGTGAATGGGGTCGATGGCAATATCGTCGATGTCAGCCAGAGGGAACTCTTCCAAGTCCGTGTCGGTGATGGGTGTCACCTCGACAAAATCGACAAACTGACCCGCGTTGTAGGGGTCTGGGAAGGCGTCTGGCACAAAGCTACCCGTCGCTGGGTCGATGCGGAAGAGTGTATCCGGCTGATTGGCCGCACCACTGCCCGCATTGCGGTTGACACCCCAGAGATAGCCAGTGGTCGGATCAAAGCTGAGGCTATCCACATCGTCAAAGCTGTCGGTGGTCAGTACTGGGCTGACCCCCTTGTAGCCTTCGCCCGTGCCAAAGGTGTTGACCGTCGCTGTGAAGACCGCCGTGTTCAGGTCCACCACACCAAGCTGGCCCGCATCCGCCGCATAGAGCGTGTCACCCCCCGGCTGAATCGCCATCGACTCGACATCAACGGTCGTCATGTTGGGCACACCGCCGTTGACCGAGTTGGTGTTGGCCGTGATGCGGTTGAGAAAGGCCAGCGTATCGTTGGCGTTGCTGTCCTTCTGCTCAGAACCATTGAGGAAATAGCCATCGGCAATGGCAAAACAGCGGTCGATGTCCGTATCCACAGGCTGCACCGCACCCGCTGCCTGCACCGTCTCGCTAAAGAGAACAAGGGGTGATAGACACAGCAAAAGGGTCAGCATCACTGTCATCAGTGACCGACCCCATCCTTTGTGTTGCTTTTCGAGATACAACACGTCGGGTTGCGTTGTTCCCTGCTTGAGGCGTAATCGAAAACGCTCGTTGTCATGCGTCCATGCATGAATGGTCTGCGTGTGACCTGTTTCTGTGTTCTGCATATTCGTCTTCATAGTCTGTGTATGACTGATTTGCATATGTAACTCTCCAAGAACATTCCCGTTCTAAGCGAATCCCCAAACATAAATCGCGGAGTTAGGCATTCTCTAATGCCGGCTTACCTGTGTAGAACCCGCACTAGAGAGTGCTGACTCCGCGTTTCGACCTGTAGATTCGCCCTTATAACATCACGCCATCATTCAGCGAGCGGTTTCCAGAGCGCACCGTGTGGACGTGTTTTATTAGAGTTGTTGGTTGCAAAATAACGAAGGCCACCGAATGCAATTCGGTGTCTATTACAGGAAGTATACTGAAGTATACTGTGGTGCACTGAATGCAATTGAATACAACCTGTATTAGCATGGGATTTGCAATCCCATGACGCTTATTTTGCAATAACTCTATTGTTGATTTCAAACTTCAATATACAAATTTATTTGTGAAAATGATTTAAATTGATTTACAAAAATTAAGCTTTTCTATTGATAAAAAAGGCAGACGTTCAGCCTGTACAGTTCAATCGTGCTGCTTGATAAGGTCGATCAACCAGCAAAAATCGTAATGCGATGATGTGCTGTAAAGTAAAATGCGGTATTGTTGACAGTGATGATAGCAGTATTAATCACAATGATAATTTACAAAATATCTAATTGTGGATGCGTAATTGATATACGGATGGTTTCATAATTATGGTACTACAGCTTTCTACTAAAGAATATGTCAGTTTCCTGTCATATCTCTGACGTAGTTTGTACGGAAAACGCCTACGTCATTTGTCGAGTTCCCATGCTTGTTGAGATGAGCGGGTGGCGATGAAGATGAAGTTGGTGCTGGATCGGAGTTGGACTTTTTTTGGTCTGTTGGTGGGTGAAGTTGGGTGGGATTGTAAGGTTGGGGATGAGAGGGAGTTGGGGGAAGTTTGGGAGGATGTTGGGAGGGGGTTGGGTTGACAGGTGGTTTGGGGTTGTGTGAGAATATTGGGTATAATAAACAGGGTTAGATTTCACTTATATCGAATTAACAGAGGTTTCAATGAGCCAAGTTCTACCTATTCCTCAATATCGAGATAGTCTCCTCGATTTTATAGCTAGTTTACGTACAGCATATTTTAGTGAGCCGTATGATATAGCCGAAATCGTAGGCATAGAAACCGCATCTATTATGCGTTATGAAATTGGTAGCCTCGTACCCCCAATTGGTTATCTTGCGGTATTAGCTCAAGAATTTGTCAAGCGGCAAGATGTGCATTTCTCTCAAGATGAACGACAAGTATATCAGCAGCGTCTACTTGCGCAAATGAATAAAGCGATACTCAACTATTATGGTTTTGGGTTCCAGTTTGAGTCATGGGATGATTTAGTACAAATCTCTATTCAAAACAAACTATCAGAGATTCCAAAACTTCATGCGAAAAGGATCCCTGAATTTCGAGATAATATTGCCAGATTTTTTATGGAGCTGCGCGAAGCAACTTTCCAAACCCAAGACGGTATCGCTCAATTCTTTGGTATGAGAGATTATGCATCAATTGGGCATTACGAACGTGGTTATAGCAAGCCTAAAATAGGCTATATTGTCGTATTAGCCCGCGAATTTGTGGAGCAACAGCATCTTGAATTCACGTCTCATGATCATTATATGTATCAGCAACGTGTTATTGAAGAAGTCAATAAAGCTGTAGCTACATATAAAAATGAACCTACAAAGAAATTTGAGTCATGGGATGATTTAGTGCTAGTTGCCGATGAATTCATAAATGATTTAAGTGTAAAGATAAGAAAAACTGTAGATAAAGCGACAGCGGATAGTCAAGAGTCTGCCAGTAAGGTTAGTGAATCTGAGAATAGCCAGAAATCTAATAGCCATACTAAACAATCACTTGAAATTCCACCTGAATATAAACAGCCATTCATATCAATGATGAGCTATTTTGGCAATGTTGTCGAAAAAAAGTACCCAGACATAGATGTTGGCATTACAATTGAGCAGACAGGTACAACTATTACACTTGTTATATCAACTCCCGAAGGTGAAAAAGAAACAATCGAACAAGAACTGACAGAATACAGTTTGGTCATTCAAGGGAAAAGACCAATTGAAACCTACTTTGATGAACCTCTAGCAGTCCTTGAACTCAAACAGAAAATTGAAATGACGCAACTCGAACTACGTCAAGCACAACAACTTCGACAGATTGAACGTGATGGCTATCATGCCCGTGTTGACAGCCTTGAACGTCAAGTGCAGTGGATGGGATCGCTGATTGAGAAGAATAGCATGTCACAGTCTCAACTCCTCGAATCCATCCGAGAGTTGTCTCAACACGCCAACGCCAACACAGAACATTCCTTTGACACTATTCTGGAGATATTGGAGCGTGGGGTGACAGTGGCGGATGAGGAGGCATTTCGTGCGTCGATGTCGGAGATTGAGCGGCATGACCGGACGCTGTTTGGTAAGCTGATGGGGCTGATCAATGCGCCGATTCAGGGTGTTGCGGGGAATTATTTGTACCAGTTTTTGTTGGATGTGGGGATGCGGTTGCCGTGATACTACAGCGGATTTGGGTTGGGAACGGATTTTTGGTCCGCGCGAGGTAGAAATCCGTTCCAATCCCAAATCCGCTGTAGTATAACAGGGCTGGACAGAAATCGTCGTTGCTTGAAAAGAATAGCATGTCACAGTCTCAACTCGTCGAGTCCATCCGAGAATTGTCTCAACATGCCAACGCCAACACGGAACATTCCTTTGACACCATTCTGGAGATATTGAACGTGGGGTGACAGTGGCGGATGAGGAGACGTTTCGTGCGTCGATGCTGGTGATTGAGTGTCATGATTGAGCGGCATGACTGGACGTTGTTTGGCAAGCGGATGGGGTTGATCAATGCGCCGATTCAGGGTGTCGCAGGGAATTATTTGTACCAGTTTTTGCTGGATGTGGGGATGCGGTTGCCGTGATACTACAGCGGATTTGGGTTGGGAACGGATTTTTTGGTTTGTGCGCGGGATTGAGTAAAGAGAAAGATTGACAAATGTTCTATGGGTATGAGAGAATATGAAACGATATGGATATCTTCATAGAAATAATGTATCTCGTAAACGAAGGGGGGGGCTATGCAATGGCAATGGTTAGTTGGAGTTGAAAAAGCAGAGCCTAATGATCGGATGTTGGAAATTATATTAGAGCAATATAAATTTGAAGTTGTTACAAGCGATTATGAATCTTATGAAGTCTCGTTTTACTTATACTCAGAAAAGTTCTTAGAGTTGAATAATAGGAGCGATATATGGCGATATATGAATAACTTCTTACAGGACTTAGATCGGGCATCCCAAGCTAATGGTGGTCCTAAATATCATATTGCGTTAGGGAATGTGCTAGAAAAAAGAGAGGAGGTGTACATTAGCTGTTCTTTTGCGAGTGTTCATATGTGTCAAATCACAGATGCGTCTGTGAAGGCGACAATAAGTGATGAAAATGGACCTATAACCAAAGAAGAGCTTGAAAGGAGGAGGATGAATGCAAAACGTCGGGCTGAAGAGCAAAAAGCATTGAGTATTGTAAACTATGTAGCAGCACAAGAGAGTGATGGTAATGTTAAGAAAGTTGTTGAGTTGCTTGGAGGTGATTTGAATCCAGTCAACGCATATAAAATATTCGAGTTGATACGACACGATATAAAAAAGAATATGAACAAACGTATCTCGCTGATAATGCCAGATGATGAGAAAAACAGATTCACTCGTTCCGTCAATAATCCTCAAGTTGTTGGAGATGAGGCTCGTCATGGAGTTTTCAATCATGAACCGCCACCTAACCCAATGTCTTTAGATGAAATAAGGTGATTTAGGGGAAAAAATATACCAAAATCAATG
>JBCCFC010000193.1:0-14305 GCA_039029935.1 Chloroflexota bacterium | reverse complement strand
AGCCAATACTACACAATAATCATCAAAGGTTAATACATCTGCCAAATGTAAAACAAATCATAAGGCAACTTTTTATTCTGGCAACTTTGCTGTTTTTTCTTCTTAGCTTGCGTACTATGTCTGTCAGTACGGCCACCGTCGACTTTGACAACGTGCGGGGTACAGAAGCAGGATTGAGAGACTATAATATACTTTTGATGGGCAACGGCGAACTTAAAAACGATTCATTTAAGGCTCTCCCGAAGTCCGCTCTCCCGCAGTCCACGAACACCACCGAAGTCACCTTGGTAAGCGGTGTGCTGACGATTGCCGATGTTGATGGCGGCAACAGTGCTGATGCCTTAGAGATCAGCTATAGCGGCAACACATACACGATTACCGACATGGGTGGGTTGTTGATAGGAACAGCAATTGCTGGCGCAACGGGCGATGGAACGGCCATCGTCGCTATCCCCGACACAGGCGTGACAGGCATTGTCTTCGACACGCTTGACGGCAATGACATGATAACCGTCACCAGTGTGCAGACCAGCTTTACAAATGGCTTTAGCATCAACGACGGATTGGGGACAGATGTAGCAAACATCAATGTCGATATCAACACTAGTGCCAGTGATCTCACTATCGCTGCCGACTCTGTCGTGCTGGGTGCTGATGTGACGCTTGACGGTGGCAATGTCACCGTCAGCGGGACGGTCGACAGCGACGGCACCACGATGCCCGGTTCAATGGTCACTTTCTCATTTAGTGCCGCCGACGATGGACTGGCGACCGTTACGAAGACGGATCCCACAACCGGATTGACGTTGACCGTTAGTAATTTTGCTGGCAACAATACCACAGCAAGAGCAAGCGATGGCCTTGGGTGGGGTGCCTCGGGTTCGGCATCGAGTGCAACTTTCCAGTTCAGTCAAGACGTCCAGCTACGATCCTATAATATACCAAACACCGGAAATGAAGTGTTTAGTCTGGTGCAAGGGGGGAGTGCGTCTACGAACAACTCAACCTCGTCTACAGGGGTGCGCGCATTTTCTAACACCACCGACACCTTCACTGGTAACACAGACATAGCGTTCACCGCAACTGGTAGGATAAATGACATCGATGGTTTCCTTCTCCAAGACTTGGTGGTCATGATCGATCCAAACGCTGGTGCGCCGCGTACCTTGATCGTCAACACAACAGGTTCGGGATCGACGACCTTTAGCAGAGAAGTGGGTGGCACGGCTCCATTGGCCTCACTGACAACCAACGCCGATGGAACAACAAGCATTGGTGCTGACATGATGGCTTCGGGCAGCACACTGACGTTTAACGACAACATGACCTTGACCACTGGTATTACACTGGCCGATAGCGGCGGCACGGGCATTACCTTTAACGCCAAAGTAAGCAGCGGCGATGTAACCCACAGTTTGGTGTTGAGCACCACAGGCGCGGCCACCAGCCAATTCGCCGTCAGTTCGACCTTGGACTTGAAGATCGATGGAACTGCTGGTGCTGGTGTGGTGGGTGGGCATGCCCAAGTGGCCGTCACGGGCACAGTCACACTGGCTGGTAATTTTACAACGACTGGTACACACGTTCCGTCTGGGGACGATTCGTTCGTGATTATTGATAACGACATGGCCGATGCTGTCATTGGCACCTTCAAGGGCTTGGCTGAAGGCGATACGATCAACTTTAATGGCGGTGTTTTGAGGATTTCCTACAGTGGCGGCGATGGCAATGATGTCACCCTGACAAACGTTCCCGCTGATCCGTCAATTACACTGACGGCATCACCACTCACATTGTCAGAGAATGGTGGCACGTCCACATTGACCGCAGTAGGCGACGTCGCCTCAACGGGCAATGTCACGGTTGCACTACGCTTTGGTGGCACAGCCAGTGGCATCGACTACACCAGTCCAAGCCAGATTGTGATTACAGCAGGCCACTCCTCTGCCTTTATCAATGTCACGGGGGTAAATGATCACTTTGCAGATGTAGATAAAACGATTGTTGTAGACATCAACAATGTGGATGGTGGCACGGAGAGCGGGACACAGCAGCAAACGTTGACCATCATCAATGATGATGTGCCGTCGATTACGCTGTCAGCATCACCTCTCACGCTCGCGGAGAGCGGTGCTACGTCCACACTGACCGTAACATCCAACATCACCTCAACCGAGAACATCACGATTGTTATTGGCTATGGTGGAACCGCTAGTAACAGCGACTATGTGGCAGAGACTAGCCAACTTGTTATCCCTGCCGGGCAGCTATCCGCCTCAACCACTGTCACCACAACACAAGATGCCATTGTTGATCTCAATGAAACCATTGTTGCGGGTATAAACAGCGTGGTAGGTGGAGTTGAAAATGGTGCGCAAACGGCGACGCTTACGATTGTGGATGATGATATCGCGACTGCCAGAGTTACGCTCTCGGTTAGCGATGTCTCTGCCAACGAAACGACGGGGGTACTTAACTTTACGGTACGTCTCAACAAAGCCAGTAATGCACCCGTACAGGTCAACTACGTAACCCAGAATGCCACGGCCATTGCCGGAGAAAACTACACCGCCCAAAGTAGTACTGTAATCGTTCCCTATGGTGCAACCAGTACCAATATTGCCATACCGATTAATAACTTTGCCATCGCTCAAGGCACTCGTATGTTCAAATTGGTCTTAAGTAATCCGATCTATGCGACAATTGTAGATAGTGAAGCGATTGGCACAATTATCGACAACAATTTCCCAACACGAACGCCAACGAATACGCCGACACCAACGGGTACACCGACCGTGACCAATACACCGACCGCCACCAGTACACCGACCCCAACCAGTACATCAACGGCGACGAGTACACCTACGCCGACAGAGACACCTACGCCGACAGAGACACCTGTGCCGACTGCAACACCGCTGCCGACGGCGACGAGTACACCTGTGCCAACAGATACACCAACCAGCACACCTGTGCCGACTGAAATACCGCTGCCGACAGAGACACCTGTGCCGACTGCAACACCTGTGCTGACTGCAACACCTGTACCTGTTGCACCCGTAGAAGTGCCAGCCGTTGGACTAAGATTCTTGGTCGAGGCTGCTGGCAATACAACTTTGCAACAGGGCATGACGGTTCAAACATACATGCAGTTAGCGGTGGATGAGGCTGCGATTGAAGGAGTGCGGCGCGGCAACTTTAAGCTACGCATTCGCTTTGTCCGTGTCAAGTTTATCAGTGGTCAGACCGAGATATTCCTCTTTCGCTGGACTGAACGCGAAAAACGCTCCGGATTCTTAGGAGCGAGTGGCGTTAATGCAGCCTCTTTGATGCAGGATGACGTTGCCTGTAGCGAAGAAAGTGCCGTGTGTACTTTGGAGTTGAGTACACTGACGGACGAGGAACTGGCCTATGCCATTGCCAATGGGATTCCAGTGCAGGCTCAAATTGATGATGATGTCGAGATAGGCGAACAGGTGACGTTAGAGACAGCACTATTGGATGCCAATTTTGAGCCAGTCGAGATGAGCAACGATGAGCCGGAGGATAGCGGGCTGAACATGATCATTGGTGTGCCACTGGGTGAGCAGGATGACGTGGACATACTTGCCATGCCAGAGACCGTACCAGACACAGTACCAGACACAGTACCAGACACAGTGCAAAATACGGTGATTGACGATGCGATTGAAGGCGCAAACGAGAATGGCGACGATAGCTTTGATGTCGTGTCAGCCTTTGACGAAGGAATGGACCCCGAAGTCATTATTGATGATGCGGGCAATGTGCCAAACATTGATTTGACAATTGTCAGCAACGGTCCAAATTCTGAGCCAGGCGGCACAATGGCCTTTACGGTGAACTATGGAAACAACGGCGATAGCGAGCTAGAACAGACTGTCGTCATCATTGTCATCCCCGAAAGCACAACCTTTGTCCGCGAAGGCAGCGGCTTGATACCATCATCTGGTCAGCGCGTCGCCATGCCAAGACAGAGTATCGACACTGAATGGCAATTGGTGGATGGCATAGGGGCTTGTCCTGATGGCGCACCAGCCGGAACCGTCTGTGCGATGCGTCTTGGCAACCTGTCTACAGGGGATGCTGGGCAAGTCATCTTCAACACGCAGGTCAACAACGATGTGGAGAGCGGTACGGCTATTGCCCTCAATGGTCGTTTGGATGCGGCCAACATTGCCGATGCACAGGTGCTGCGTCTGACTGATGAGACAACGGTCAATGTGCAAGTACCAACCGCGCTGGATGTGGCCGATGAGCCAAGCCAGCCAAAACGATGGTTCTCGTTCCTGCCGTTTATCGGACGATAGAGTGAATGGTGGTCGGTGTTCGGTAGGTCAGTATTTAGTACTGGTTTACCGACCACCGACTTACCGATTACCAACCTTACTTCTCCCAAGGTTGATAATCCAGTGACTGATGCCGGAAATAGGTCGTATACAACTCCGCATAATGTCCACCCTGTACCAGTAGCTCATCATGATTGCCCTGCTCAATAATCTGCCCTGTGCGTAACACGATAATGCGGTCGACGGCGCGCACGGTGGAAAGGCGGTGGGCGATGATGATGCTGGTGCGGCCATTCAACACAGTGGTGAGCGCGGCTTGCACCTGCGCCTCGGTGATGGGGTCGATACTGGCAGTGGCTTCGTCGAGCAGAAGGATAGCCGGGTCTTGCAGCAGAACACGGGCAAGGGCGACCAATTGGCGTTGCCCTAGTGAGAGCCGTGCGCCGCGCTCACCGACATCGGTGTTGATGCCTTGGGGCAGGTCATCTAGCCAACTGCCATCACCCAATTGTTTGGCCGCAGTTGCAACTTCTGCATCAGTGGCATCGGGGCGTCCATAGCGAACGTTGTCGGCCACTGTGCCAGAGAACAAAAACGGTGCTTGGGGAACCAGCCCTAGCTGACGACGATATTCTCGCAAATCCAGCGTCCGAATATCGCGGCCATCAATCAACAACTGCCCATCTTGGAACTCATAGAAACGCATCAGCAATTTTACCAAGCTCGATTTGCCCGCCCCTGTGTGTCCCACAATCGCCAATGTTTCGCCAGCGGGAATTGCCAGCGAAAACTGTTCCAGTACAATGTCACGTCCTGTGCTGTAATTGAACGTAAGCTGGTCAAAGTTGATTTCGCCCCGCAGTCGCCCGACTGGTTCATCCGCAACCTGCATAACCTGCGACTCATCATCAATCAACGCAAAGACGCGCTCGCTGGCCGCCAAGCCCTGCTGAAATTGGCTCCAAAAGGATGAGATGCTGGTGAGCGGGTAAAAGAAAATCGTCAACCCCTGCACAAAGAGATACCATTCACCGACTGAGATGGTCTCGCCAATTGCCATCAACCCACCGACATAGACAATGAAGGCCACACCCAACCCTGAGACGGTGTTGAGTAAGGGGTAGATGCTGCCAAAGACGGCGACACGGCGAATCTGTACCCGATAGGCCAACTCATTGGTATCCTGAAAATCATGATAGATGGCCGCTTCTTGGCGAAAGTTCTTGGCAACGGCAATCCCACTAATCGTCTCTTGGATGGTGGCGTTGACGGTCGCCTGCGCTCGCTGTGCCTGCTGCATCACCCGCCGCGCCATCCGCCGAAAGGCCATTGCAATGACGATGACAATTGGCCCTATTGCCAAGGTGATCAGGGCCAATCGCAAGTTTTGACTGAACATGACACCCGTAATCGCAATCACCAGCACCATCTGGCTCAGAAGGTCCACCGTGAGTGTGATGACGGTGGAAAAATCCTGTGTGTCTGTTGTGAAGCGGCTGACAATGCGCCCCGATGCATGTTGATCAAAGAACGAGAGATCACGCCGCATGACCGCACGAAAGGCATCCCCGCGCAATGCCAGCACAACTTCACCCACTGCCCGTGCGGCATAGCGTTGCTGCACATAGTTAAACCCCCAACCCAACGCCCCCAACACCGTCACCACCGATGCCGCTGCAATCAACAACTGCAATTGTGGGTTGTCGGTCACGCGGTCAATGCTCTGTGAAATGACAATCGGTGTGAGTGTGGAGACCAATGACACCAGCGACACCATAAAGGCCACCAGTGCCACCTTGCGCCACTGTGGGCGAAAATAGGCAAGTATCCGACCCACTAACTCACGATCACTATACGAGCGATCATAGGCTTCGACTTCTAGGCCACCTGTTAAGCCCATCCGTTATACTCCTTATGCTTGTTTGGTTGATTGTATTCTCTTCGGTATAATAAAAACATGCGTTTTGCCAGAATTTATAGTCAAATGGAGGACACTCATGGCATTCCGAGATTATCGAAAATATCCAGCAGCCGACCTAAAAAAGTTTTTCCAGATTGAGATCGAAAAAGCCGCCAATTTATTTGAGGATTTTACACCAAGCGGACACGAATACCCAGAGTTGCAACAAGCTGTCACCAACATGTCTGTACGTCTACGCCTCTCCAGATATGACAACGAGGCGACACGAGGTAGTCTTCTGGTATCACGTATTCTATGGGCCGCGGGAGAGCTATACGAACTTGGTGTCTTTTTCGAGCCAACAGTCACATACCCACATGATGACGCTGAACGATTTCCTCATTCGCTTAATGGTTTATATGATGGCGCATTAAGTCTGGATGAAATTGATCTTCTTGCTCCGGTTATCTCTGTTGTCGAAGTCAAACGAAGCAGTCTTTCAGACGGGTTAGGTCAATGCATTGCCGAGATGTTCACAACACTGCATGTTTTTGAGCAAGAAAAGGTTTATGGCATTATCACCGACGGGGAGTTATGGGAATTTCTACTTTTAGAGAATAATATTATTTCTGTGGATACACATAATTATCATATTCGATCTGTATCTGATATCGTAGAACGGATTGGCTATATTGCAAACTCATTCAAAAGTGAGAAGCCTGTGTAATATTTCATATAGATATAACCACATTCATCGTCCACTGATCCTTACCCTCCCACGCATCGAATACGTCCCCATAGCCTTCGCGTCGAAACAACGACTCCACCTTACGTAGCCATTTCTGTTGAACGAGACAGTCTCCACCTTCCACAATCGCAAGAATATCGTGTAGCAATTCTTCGCTTGAACAATCCAGTTTATCCAGCGGATAGTGTGCCAAATCCCACGCCAAGTACTTGTAATAGGGCAGCACACGGCGGTCATGCAGACAGAACAATGCATTGAGCATGGGACGGATAGACTCTGCTGCCTCCAGCCTGTGCCCTACATCGTTGCCACTGCGCAGACACTTGATAGAGCGATAGACTTGGTTGATATAATGATCGAGTGAACCACGAATAAATGCATCGACATGCTCTTCTGGCACACGGCTCTTTTCATCAATAATCGGTTGGAGAACACTATCCGTCTTGTCAATCTCTGGTGTAATGTGCGCCCATGTATAGCGGTCCCATGCCATCTCGTTACCCCACGCTGCGTGGTCACGAAACCCATCCAGCGTGTCAATGCTCAGTTCAATTTCCGCTGGCAGATTGGCAAAGCGTTGACGGTAAACATCCAACACATCATCAACCACAATCATCTGGCAATCCCAATCAGAGTCGGTATGCGCAAAGTCACGTCCACGCGAACCGACAAGGATGAGCGCAAGGATGTTGGGGTCATGTTGGGCGATGGTTTGTAGGTCAGTATAGGTTTGTATCAATATCATTGCTCATTTTCAATTTCCCATTCCTTCAATTTTCAATTTTTCATTGAATAGGAAAGGGCGAATCAGCCAGTCAGCTTGTCAGCCAGTCAGCTTGTCAGCTTGTCAGCTTGTCAGCCAGTCAACTTGTCAGCTTGTCAGCCTGAAGTGCTGAAATGCTGAAGTGCTGAAGCGCTGAAGCGCTTTTGTCATTCTGATACGAGTAATTTCCCAACCTCTCGCCATGTGATAAGCTGGATGTCATACTCGGTCAATAGTGTCGCAAACGTGGGATGCGTAACCATATCAAACTCCCACTGTCGCCATGCCGAGCCATAATCGGGGTGATCGACCCCAATGGCCCGCATCTCGGCGTTGTCATAGGCGAGATGGACAATCATCTGCGAGACACCTGGTGCTAACTCAGCAAAAACTGAACGCATATGATCTTCCCAGCGATGGATTGGCCCGGCATCACGAGGGATAAACAGCTTATCCAATACAATATCGCTTGGCTGCAGCATGTCACGTAGGCCCATGTTGTCAATCATCGGTGCGATGAGCAAGAGGGGCAGATTATATTCTCGGCCCAGCTTGAGATAGACGGCAAAGAGGTCGGGTGTAAAACAGATTGACCCCATATGTGTGTCAATGTGAGTGGGCTGGATGCCAAAGGCCAGTGCGCGTTCTATCTGCGCCCGCGCTTCAATCTCGGCCTCGCGCGGGTCAGCATGGGTGGCGACATCCATTGAGCTTGCATGAAGATAACCCTGTTCATCCAACAAGCTTGGCACATCGGATGCAGAGGCCACCGACCCCCAGCGGTAATATTTCCATTCGCTGGTAAGCGTGATGTGGACACCTATGTCTAGTGCTGGATGCGCTCGCACATAGGCAGCACTATCAGTAAACCAAGGGCAGGGAACCATGATGCTGGCCGATGAAACCATCCCAGTCGCCATCGCATCGAAGGTCGCTTGGTTTTCGGCATGGGATAACCCAACATCATCGGCATGGATGATGAGTAGTTTTGTGTCAGGCGCATAGCCAAGACGTTCATTCAAATTTGTTGATGTGTTCATGTTATCCATACGCTCCATGTGGCAGAAAACCAAGCAATCGCTTGAGACGTGGATTGGCATCGGCATAGACATGCTCTGGCATCTGATAGTTCATAAACGGATAATATTTGTGACCGATCATCCGTCGGGCATAAGTCACTTGGGTGATGTAGCGGGTGCGGTCACTGCGGTTGGGTCCACCCCGATGCCAGACTTGGTTGTTGAAAAGGACGACACTGCCTGCATTGCCCAGGTTGTATTGCACCTGGTCTTGCCATTCTGTTCCTTCCAGCACAGATGGACAGGGTTTGCCAAAGAGGTGTGATTTGGGTACGACCTCTGTGCCGCCATGCTCCAGTACAGTCACATCGGTCAGATAATAGTTGGCCGTAAAGAAGAGGACAGGTAGCCGGATATTGGTCGGTGGCTCGCCCTCCATGACCAAATAGTGTGGTGCATCGTCCTGATGCCATCCGTCAATGCCATAGCCATGTGGTGTTTTGAACGAATTGTTGTGAATCACATGGCAGGTTTCGCCCACAAGTGCCTCTGCCAGACGCACAATCGGTTCCACCTCAAAAAGGCGGACATTGGCGTTACTGGTTTCAAATAGACGGTGCGCCAGAATCACGTTGGCGTTGTGGTTATTCAGCCCATTGGGGTTGTGTGCCAATGCCCAATCTAGGTCCGCACGCAGTTCTGCACACCAGTCCGGTGGCAATACATTTTGCAAAAAGAGATAGCCTTGCTGATGAAAGGTTTCTACCCACGCTTGTATCTGGGCGTCACTGACATCTTGGTTCGCAAGATAGGTTGATGCGTTGTTCATGGTTTGCTCCTTTGTAATGATGAACATGCTTAATTATAACCACAAGGGTTGACCTGTCAATTGACTTTATTCCAGCACCACAAAATCTCGCGACACCCATCCCGTCACGGACTCGTCCGTATCATCCGCATCGATCACAAACACCTGCACCCATGTGCCATCATCACTGTATCCCAGCACTTGATGAGCGGTTTGGTTGAGAATATGGGCCAAGATTACACTTTCGGTTGTCGGTCCGCTACGCACTCGGAGACGTGAGCCTTGCGTTTGTACTGTGGCAAGCGTCTGTGCAGTGGACTCAGGGGTGGGCGTAGACGCTGGTGTAGAGGTTGGCACTGGTGTGGATTCTATGGCTGAATCCGATTGCGCACCAGTTGAGGCACTTGGTGTCGTGGCTGGGCTATCCGCCTGTGCAATGGCCGTTGTCGTAAATGTATCTGTAATTGTATCCGTGATATCAGGTGTTGGTGTTACGGTGGCTATCGGCGTAGTTGGTGCTATCGCAGTTGGTGCTGTCGCAATTGGTGCTGTCGCGATTGGTGTTGGTACAGTTGGTGTCAGCACAGTCGATGCCGCCGTATTGACAACAGTCGTTGTCACCACAGCAGCACTGGCTCCAGTGACGCTCACCACGTCTGTCTCTGGCAGCAACGCCACCGCAACAGGCTCGTCTAGCGGTTCATCCAATGATGTTTCAATCAGCACAGGCGTCTGTACAACTTGCAGTGTATAGTCGCCAGCCCCGATATCCTCATAACTGGCGATTTCAATCACAACCGTGTCGCTTGTAGACGAATCATCAGGTGTCCACGCTTCAATCGCTGCATTTGCCGACGCGCTACCAATGGCATCATCATTCTCGGCAATCAGAACAAGATTATCGTCATAGAGTCGCAACACCGTATCAAGCGCATCTGTTGCGCTGCTCTCAGCGTAGATACTCACCGTCGTTGCGCTGCTAATCGGCAATGTGTAGCGAATCCGTGTATTGCTTTTGAGTTTGCCTGTCACTGTACGTTCATTGGTCGCGCCAGCAAACGCCAGTGTCCCACCTTCAACAATATCTACGGGTGTGCTGTTGCTGAGGTGAGCAACTGCTGCCGCAATGAGTACATCATCGTCGTCAAAAAGTGTCTCCTGTGTGAGTGGCACATCGACCGTTGGCACAATCCCCTTGCCCTCAACATGAATCTCGCCCCGCGCATCGACCGCGCGCCCGGCGGTAAAGCGAATGAGCTGGTTTTCGGGCATCAAAAAGAGGTCGATGCTGCCACCCATCCCCGCTGTTGGATAGTGTCCAACAATGGTTGAACGCTCTTTGAGCGTCAGGTTATAGGCAAAAAATTCACAGGCACTCTGGCAGTTGGGACCGACAAGCACGGCCACTTTGCCACGATAGCGCAGTTCCTTGGCAGGCAGATAGAGCCGTTCAACGGTGCGGCTATCAAAATAGAAGGCATCCTGTGAGGCGTCATACCGTCCCGTGTTGCCCAGTTCCAACGGCTCGTCAAAAAAGTAGGCCGACATCTGGTCTGCCAAAAAACCACTGCCCCCGCTGTTTTGGCGCAAATCCAAAATCAGCCCTGGGATATTGTTCTCATTGAGCGTTTGCATCAACCGCTCCCACAGTTGAATTGTTAGCAGCGCGTTGTCGGAAAAAGAGTAGAGCTTCGCATAGGCATAGCCCTGTCCCCAATCCCCTGGCAACAGGTTATAGTCTAGGGGCAGTTCAAACCCGGTCAACCCCAAGTTAAAGGATGAGTAGTTAAAGCTCTCACGTTCAGCAATCGCTGTCAAGGTAGCTGTGATGGGCTGGGAGAAACTTAGTTTATCTTCGCCCACAAAACTCTGGTAGCCAAAATTGCGATAGACCACCTCCATTTCTTGCCCAATCGGTGCGCGCAGCAGGTAACGCAATTTTTGCAGCCGTTCAAAATGGATCGTACTAAAGGGACCCGACCAAGGCTTGACCTGTTCAATGGCTTCTTGAATGGGTGTCCCATTGATAGCGACCAACTCTGCGCCCAGCGTAATACCTGCCTGTCGTGCAGGTCCTTTTTCGTTTAGATAGTTGACCACAACTTGCCCGTTATCGAGCTCACGTACAGCCATCCCGATGCCACCGCTGGTTGTTCGCCGAAATTCATTCAGCGGCAAGGAACCACTCACATGACCATCAGGAATGCTGGTGAGTAAGTCATGAAGCACACCCAAATAGCCATCCCTGTTATTGGCACGCTCGGCCAGTTCAAAGCGGGGACGAAACTCGGCGGCCAACTGTGCCCAATCAATATTTTTATAGTCAGTAAAGGCATATTCCTTTTCCAACTTGGCAATCATGGCATCAAATGCTTCGGCATAGGTGAGATCAGAAAAATCATCCGGAGCCACGCTCTCTGGCTCAAGCAGATCGACGACAGGGTAACGGCTGCGCTCAAAGACAAAAGGCAGGCTGTCCAAATTAACCACCGTATATCCTTGGGGGATATCCACAATCGGGTCATCGGCAGTAAAGAGCAACCCATCACGTCCAAAACCAGAGGGGAAGCTCTGTTGTGCATCTGGGGCATAGATGATGAGTCTGCCCCCAATGACTTCACGTTTCGTGGCTGCATCACTGCTCACACGTGTTGATGCATAACCTGTGGACCAACCACCCCCAAAGAGATCACGCTCTTCCAAATAGGGATCACCAAAGATGTTGGTCCAATAGGCAATGGCAAACACCATCACACCTGTCTCCTCAACGCCATCCTGATCGACATCGCGCAGATTGCCCTGTGGCTCAATAGGGAGCGAGAGCGCATAGGAAAACGGTGAGGTGTTATAATCGCTGGTGATTTGACCGAGTACCTGTGATGATGTGGGCAGAATGAAGCGTTCATCTCGGTCGATAAAGCCCGCCTGATCTTCCAGGATAATCAGAGGCATAGTGGTCCCAAGCGTAAACAGTGGATTGGTATAAGTGAGGACACCCGTGACTGAAACGGGACCCCCCTCATCGTTGATGATACGCGCAGGTGGCGTCTTCTGGTGAAGCATCTCCGCAGATGCAGACCCAGAAGAAGAGACAAGAGTAAGAATAACAGCGGAAAGGAAAGCAATAAAAAATCGGCTGTGTTTCATCAATGACCTGCCACCTGCCCCTGTACAACCTGCCCCTGTGTAACCTGCGCATGTTCAAATTCAACAACATCATCAATAATGTCATGCAATGATCGTTTGGCCTGCCAGTTGACCGCGTTGTAAATTTTAGCGGTGTCTGGTACACGGCGGCGCATGTCTTCAAACCCAGGGGCATAGGCTTCGCTGTAGGGAATGTATTTGATTTCAGAGGCAGAATCCGCCCGCTCGACAACCTGATTTGCCAATTGGTTGATACTGGTCTCCTGGCTGCTACCAATGTTATAGATTTCCCCCGAGGTTCTCTCTGGCGTATCGAGCAGTGATTCAAGCGCGGCGACGGTATCATGCACGTGGCAAAAACAGCGACTCTGCTCGCCATCGCCATAGACCGTGACAGGCTCGTGACGAATGGCTTGACGCACAAAGCGCGGCACGACCATGCCATAGCGTCCGGTTTGACCTGGACCGACGGTGTTGAAAAAGCGCACAATGGTGACAGGCAGACCATACTCGCGGTAAGCCGCCAATCCCATAAATTCATCAAGCAACTTGCTGGCGGCGTAACACCAACGACTGCGGCTTGATGCACCCAACAGCAGGTCGTCCTCCTCATTGAAAGGAATGCTCACGCCTTTGCCATAGACCTCGCTCGTGCTGGCAATCATTGTGCGGCAACGGTAACGACGTGCGACATTGAGAATGGCATGTGTGCCGAGCACATTGGTCTCGATGGTGTGCGTTGGTTGCTCGACAACAAGCTGCACACCCACGGCTGCGGCCAAATGGATGATGGCATCGGCGCGGCTGGCAAGGCGATCTAGAACAAGTTCATTGTCAATCGTGTCAATCGCAAATTGATAGCGCGGGTGTTGACGAAATCGCTCAATGTTTTGAAAATTACCCGTGCTTAAATTATCTAAAATTGAAACACTGTCACCTCGGTCTAATAAAACCTGGGTGAGATGCGTACCGATAAATCCGGCGCCGCCTGTGATGAGAATATTCATAGTGAAACCCCAAATAAGTGCTAAGGAATGACGATTAAATAACGTACCCATTTGGATCAGATCCGCACGGGGCGTGCTCACTGAACGTGTGTAAGTTAAATAATCACCATTCCTAAGTAGTCAAATCCATAAATTTGAATTGAATATATTTTTTGTAGTATAGCAGTTTTTTCTATGAAAGAGAATAAAAGCGATGAAATAGATATGGATATTGTCGTGAGAAATTTGGCAGGATGTGGTACACTAGGGTCATCTAGCGATGTGTTTGGGTTGTGTTATATCAATCCGTATTCCATCAGATTAGAAACAATTACTCTCTTTGTATATAAAAGACATAAAAGGATAAATAAAATGACTAACTCCAAGGATGTTTATAGTATCTTATACTCATCTAGCTTCGATGAACAATTGCTTTGGATCAAAGAGGAAACCGAGCGAGAATGGGCAAAACATAAAACAACAACGTTTGAACAATATCAAAAATGGGGTATAGGAGGCAACAGTTGGCAAACGGGGACTAAGTGGTTGGGTGGATTTTCAGAGAAGGAGATAAATGACGCTGAACAAAAATGGCAGATACGCTTTCCGCCAGACTATCGTCGTTTT
>JBCCFC010000192.1:0-14325 GCA_039029935.1 Chloroflexota bacterium | reverse complement strand
TTTTTTAACTGGGTGCGCAGCTACCACGACGGCTTTCACAAGTAATACAGTTCAGGGTGACAAATCTATCGCACAGATGACCTTGCATCTGAGTCCCGACTTATCAACAAAACTGCGAGAAACACCAATGTCACAAACAACACCAGAAATATTAGAAGCACTCAAAGAATTTGACACACCATCCATTACCAATGTCGTTGCTACCTATCCAGAAAGCCCACTTTGTTTGGGGCTATATAATCCTTGGACCATGAACTGGTATACCGATCAGACCATTCGCCCCATGTATCCCGAACTGGGACCGCTGGTTGGTTATGCTGTCACCTGTGTGTATGGGTTGCCTGACCCCAACTTCAAACGACTGAGCTTTATGGATGTACTCGATGCGTTGGATGCCATGCCCAAGCCGACTGTTCTTGTGCTACAACAGGATTTCCCACCAGAAATTGCAGGCAAAGTGGGTCTTGCAGGTGGCAACATGGTTTCTGCGATGAAGGCTATCGGCTGTGTCGGGCTAATATCAAACGGTCCGTCACGGGATATTGACGAAGTGCGCGAAATGGGCTTCCAGTATATGCTTAGTGGCATCACCCCAGGGCATGGCGCACAGGCGGTTCATGCGGTCAACGTGCCTGTCAGCGTTGCAGGCATGGATGTCGCGCCTGGTGAGTTGATCCATATGGATGAAAATGGGGCTTGTAAATTCCCAGCCGACAAAGCGAGCAAGGTGCTTGAACTTGTGCGCGCTTTGCGCGATGAAGAGGGCGACCGCATTGGCAAACTGCAAGCGGCCACCTCTGCGGCAGAGTTGCGCGCTATCTTTGGTGGACAATCATATGCGGCGGGTGAGGAGAAGTAGGTCGGTATTCGGTGAGTCGGTAAGTCGGTATTCAGTGGGTCGGTAAGTCGGTGGGTCGGTAAGTCGGTATTCGGTGGGTCGGTATTGACCTACTGACTCACTGACCCACTGACCCACTGACCCACTGACCCACTGACCTACTGACCCACTGACCTACTGACCTACTAACCTCGACGTACTCACAATCACATATTTGGGTAACTAGCCTATGGTAGCTTGAATGTCAATCAGATAAGCGCGGTTGACGTTTTGAAGGGTCAAAGGGTTGAATGCGCAATATTCAACCCTTTGACCCTTTTTTGTTGCAGATGCAATACCCGCTTGTTAGATTGGTTCAGTCGCGTCGCTCCTCATACTTCATATCCTCTAACATAATCATGAAAGGAGGTTTTCATGCAAACCAAACATATTCTGGGTGGGCTTACCATCCTGCTCATTTTATCAGCCTGTGCAACCGTCATCGCCGATTTACCGATAATAAAGCCTACCGAGCGGTCCATTGTGTTAAGCCCTGCGGACCTGCGACCGACACCAACACCACTGCCAGCGATTGCGGTCCCTCAAGTGTCACGTGAAGAACAGCGCGAGATCATGCGTGGCTTTAGCCAGTTGATTGACTTTGATGGCATCCGTCCTGTGTACGCTCCTCAATTTGTCAACGCGGCAGATGCGGAACTGGACCCTGATGAATTGGTTATGGGCATTGAGTTGGATGGCGAGGCCAAGGCGTATCCTGTCTCAGTGTTGCGTCATCGCGAGATGGTCAACGATGAGCTGGCAGGGCTACCCATCTTGGTAACGTGGTGACCGATTTGTTATACGGGCATGGTTCATGTCCGACCAATTATTGCCAGTGCAGATAAAAATAGTGGAGGCGAAAATCGTGTAGGTGAAACGCCATTAATCTTTGGCAATGCCGGAGCGTTGTATAAGCAGGCCATGACATGGTGGGACCACCAAACGATGTCCGTATGGTCACAGCCGATTGGTGAGGCACTAGAAGGTCCACTGGTGGGTACAGAACTAACATTGTTTCCGGTACAAATCGTCTCATGGGAACGGTGGCAGGCAAGCTATCCACATACATTTGTGATGATCAATGATTTGGATCGAGTGTTTACAGGGCAGAGCTTCCGTGATGGATTTGTCATTGGGATTGTGCTGGGAACCCCATCTTCACAAGACACAGCCAAAGCGTTTAATTTCAGAACAGTTGTACATGAAGGTGTCCTCAATGATACTGTTGGGGATAGCCCCGTCGTGCTGTGGGCGCAGGAGCAGGATTATCGCGCCTATTTCCGGCAGGTGGATCATCAGGTGTTGACCTTTGCTATTGATGGAGAAACAGGTCAGTTGGTTGATGCGGAGACAGAAAGCCGCTGGGACCCATTGATAGGATTGGCCGTTGAGGGGCCGCTGACAGGGGAAACCTTACAGGCCGCACCCAGCTTTACCTCGTTTGACTGGGCATGGTGGGATTTTTATCCAGATACGGAGATTGTGGGGCGGGTGCGTTAGGTTGTAAATGAGGGGATAGATTGTTCTAGTGCAGTTCAACGGGTTGCCCACTTTCCGCAGACTGCTGACAAGCCAATGTCACAGCCAATGTCTGCGCCGCATCGTCAAAATCACAGAGAATGCCGTCCTGACGCCCAGAACGTACCCCATTGATAAAGGCCAAGTTCATGAGATAGTTGTCGTCTTCCGCACGCTCAACTTCTTCTGCATCTTGACCTGTATGTTGAATGGTTGTCTTTTTCTCATTGACGCTCAATACCATGTCCGGTGCAACCACGTGAACCAAGTGCGGTGGGAAGACGGTAGCTCCGGCGGGTGCGGCGCAGGAGTTGCCGATGATACCTGGTGCGCCATTGGCAAAGCGTACGGTACAGGCGTTCATATCAAAAATGTCAAGGTTTGGCACATCACCTGAAAACTGGGTAGCACCGACGGCATAGGCAGAGACGATTTCGCCGCAGAGGACGCGCATCAGATCAACAGCATGGGTATGCTGTTCGGTCAACATACCACCCGACTGTGATTGCACACGCCACCAAGGTTGCCCTGGCAGGCTACTCAGTCGAATCGTGATTGCCATACCGATGTTGACGCCATCCAGCTTGTCTACAGCATAGCGAACCGCTGAACTATAGCGTTTTTGATAGCCTGCGGCGTTGACAATGCCTTTCTGTCGAATATGATCGCCAATTTCTTTGACGACCGTCATGTCTAACCCGACAGGTTTTTCAAAGAGAATCGGTTTGCCCACATCAATGAGTTCATGGTCTAAATTACCATGCACAAAAGGTGGAAGACAGAGGTAGATGCAGTCGGGGTCGGTAGCGTCCACCATCTCTTGCCACTTGGTGAAGTTCTGTGCCTGAATAGATGATGTACCAATCCGGTCGTTGGCACGCTGCTGTGCTTCTTCTGCGCGGGAAATGTCAAGGTCGGCGATGCCAACAACATCCACATCAGGAATACTTGTCAGTGCGGTCATGTGTGAAACAGAGCGATTGCCCGCCCCGATAAATGCGACTTTGGTTGTCATGAGTTTTGTCCTTTTTATAAGCCTGCAATCAATTCTTTGAGGCCGGCAAAGGTTTGCCGTGTGTTTTCCGCGCGGTCCTGCCCCTCGACTTTCCAGTGGGTTTCGATGGTATAGGTGTTGACGGGTTCGCCCTGCAAAAGCTGGAGATGTGCCGCCCAATCGGTGCTGCCATCACCGATACGCGCCCATGCGGTCAACCCTGTCGCATCATCGGCAACAATGGCATCCTTGCAATGGATATCGACAATGTGTCCTTTGACCTGTTCGTACCCTGCTGCGGGGTCTTCACCCGCCACAAACGCATTGGCAGGGTCCCAGATAATCTTGAGGTTGGGCATGTTAACGGCATCAAGCACACGGCGCATATTTCCACCCGTGTTGGCATAGAGCGACCGCGCATTTTCTAGAGCCAGTGTCAGCCCTTCGGGTTGCAGCCGCTCACAGGCAATCTTCATGCCCTTGGCGATCTTTGCCAGCGTCTCCTCACTCATCCCGCCCCCATCGGCTGAACGCGGGGATGGGTTTGCGCCACCGACATCGCGTGTAAAGCCAAAGGTGCGAATGTTGGGGGCGTCAAATTTGTGGGCAATCTCGATAAAGCGTTCCATCCGTGTCATATGCTCTTTGAAACGCGGATGATCTTGCATCGTCTCTAACGCAACATCGCCAAGTGAAAATGGACGAAAAAACATGCCACAGACAAGGTGGGTGCGTAGGTCATGTTCTTTGACTATGTTGTGTGCCTTATTCAACTCATCATCACTGAGTTCATGCACAGGCTTGTTCCACAGGTTGTGCAGTTCCACATAGCGCATCCCCTCATCTGCTGCAATGCGACAGGCGCGCTCAAAGTCTTGGTCGATTTCGTCGGCAACGACGCCGAATTCATACTGTATGGTAGACATGTGTCTGGTTACTCCTCTTCCATTGGTCAAATATGTATCTATATCTCTAATCTAAACAGGCTAGCGGCGGTCATTCCACAAATCTGCGCCTTCTCATCATCACTCAAATAGGGGTTCGACTGGACCTCCTTGACAGGTCCACCAATCGGCCCCATATCAAAAGGATAATCGCTACCCACCAATACATGGTCGGCACCAACCATATCGACAAGATAGCGCAAGGCACGGGGATTGAAGGACATACAGTCAAAATAAATCTGTTGCATGTAGTGGCTGGGTGGATTGGGAATGGCCTTGGTGCATTCTTCGGTGCGCACTTTATAGCCGTGATCCATACGTCCGACAATGTAGGGGAAGACGCCGCCAGCATGGGCAAAGATAACCTTGAGTGAAGGAAGCCGTTCAAGCACACCACCATAGATAAAGGTGGCAATCGCTAGTCCGGTCTCACCGACCATGCCAATGAGATTGTGTAGGTAGTAGTCCTGCATACGCTCGACACCAGCGGGAATGTAGGGATGGACAAAGAGCGGGACATCCAGTTCGGCAACCGTCTCAAAGAAGGGGAAGAAGTCAGGATGGTCTAGGTTTTTACCGCCGACATTGGAGCCGATCTGAAAACCATGCAGTCCTAACTCATTGACGGCGCGTTTGGCCTCAACAATGGATGCATCAATGTCCTGAAAGGGAACCGCCGCCAAGCCCAGAAAACGGTCTGGATGTTGCTGGACACGTTCGGCAATGCTCTCGTTCAGCCGTGAAGCCAACTCACGCGCGGCATCGGGTTCTGCCCAATAGGAGAGCGTGGGCGGCGCCGAGGTGATGGCGGACATGGTGACACCCGTACGGTCCATATCCGCAATCATCTGCTCGGCAGCGTAAAAATCTGGTGTCAACGGGTGGTCAAAGTTGCCCGCACAGATGAGATGCTCTTGGCCGTCGTCACGCAGTTCAATGCTCGCTTGGAGCGAATTGGGTTTGCGCGCTGCGTCGAGAAACGCCTGTGGAAAAAAGTGGCAGTGTACGTCAAGTGAGAACATAGTATTGGTTTTCTCCCGAATTTCTGTTGAACCATCTGCTTTGTGAATGATGATACGCTTGCATTCTTAATCTACTTATCCCAGTGTACTTCAGTACACTTCCTGTAATAGACACCGCGCCCAAAGGGCACCCGATTCGATGGGCTTTTCGGTGAGCCATCATTTGATTCACATCGCTTGCTCTATAAATCTCAAGCTATCCTGAGCCAATGCATACGGACTCTCAGCCAACGGACGCCAAATACACGTCGCCCCCGCCAACTCAGGAATAACGGCATTAAACGACTCAACCACAAGCCAATCATGATAGTCAATATCATCCAATGCTTGAAAGACACCTGTCCAAGGCACTTGCCCCGTTCCAACTGTCCCCCGATCATTCTCGCTACAATGAAAATGTTTGATGTGGTGTCCGGCACGACGAATGGCATCGGTTGTCGATTTCTCTTCCATATGCATGTGGAATGTATCAAGCAACAACCCCACCGCTGGGCTATCTACCTCCTCACAAAGACGAATGCCGTCATCGGTGGTATTAAACATAAATGTCTCAAAGCGATTGAGCGGTTCAAGTGCCAATGATACGCCTTCACTTTCAGCCACATTCCCCACGGCTCTGAGCGACTGCACACAGGTGTCCCACTCGGCTTGCGTATAGCCACGCCCACGCAACTCACCCACTGGCACAGGCATGGGGCCACAAAGCACAGTAGACCCCAATGCTGCCGCTACTTGCACGACAGATTGCAGCCATTCGATGCTATCTGCCTGCACATCGGCATCAATCAGACTCAGCCCACCAGCCATCGCCGTCGAAGTTGTGCAGACCAACCCGCTTGCGGCCAATGCAGTTTTCACTTTAGGCACATCAATTGCCTCTGGCGCAAAAATTGGAATCTCCACGCCATCATACCCCATCGCCTTAATCTGTGGAAAGAGAGCCAGTTCCTCCGCCCCTACATTCCCACTCCATACCATCAAATGTACACCGAATTGTCGCTTCTTCACTATTCACTCTTCCCTATTCACTCTTCCCTATTCACTCTTCCCTGTTACCCCTTCAATCCCGACAACACAATCCCCTCAACAAACGCCCGTTGCGCCAAGAAGTAGATAATCACGACGGGCATGACCATCATCGTTGCGAGCACCATGACGTAGTGGGTCCAGTCGAGACCGCCCTCAAAGTATTGGAGTGCGTTGAGTCCGAGGGCCAACGTATATAGGTCGCGTTTCTGTAGGTAGATGAGCGGCGCAAGGAAGTCGTTCCAGTTGCGGAGTAAGGAAAGGACTGTGACCACAACCAGTGCTGGCCGTGAGAGCGGTAGGATGATTTGGGCAAAGATACGTGGGCGGTTGGCTCCGTCGATACGGGCGGCGTCCTCTAACTCCATGGGGATGGTGCGGAAGAATTGACGTAACAGGAAGATGGTGATGGGTGCGCCAAACCAATCGGGGACGATGAGTGGCAGATAGGTCCCGATCCACCCCAAGCGGCTAAACATGATGTAGACAGGAATCATGGTGACGACAAAGGGGAGCATGACCGTTGCGAGGATGAGGCCAAAGACAAAGTCGCGTCCGCGGAAACGGAGGCGGGCAAAGCTATAGGCGGCTAATGCCGAGCTGAGAACTGTACCAAGCGTTGACAGCACGGTGACAATGGTGGTGTTCCAGGCATAGCGTAGAACAGAGACAACCTCAAAGACTTCAACATAGTTGTTCCAGCGGATGGGGTTTGGAATCCACTTGGGCGGGAAGACAAAGATTTCGTGGGGTGCTTTGAGTGAGGATGAGACCAGCCAGAAAAAGGGGACCAACATCATTAGCCCGCCGACGGCCAAGACAAGATGAATTAAGAGCTTATTGAGCGTAAATCGTCGTGTCTGCATTACTCCGTGCCCTCCGCTTCATAGTAAACCCACCGTCGCTGGCTATAGAAGAGCAGCCATGTGAGCAACATGATCACCATAAACAGGACCCAGGCCATTGCCGAGGCATAGCCGTTGCGGAAGTAGCCAAAGGCGTTGCGGAACATGTAGAGTACATAGAAAAGAGCAGCATTGTTGGGGCCTGCTGATGAGGCTGACGGGTTGGAAACAAAGAGGACATAGGCGACACCAAAGACTTGAAAACTGCCGATGATGGTGACGATGAGTTGATAGAAGATGATGGATGACGTAAGCGGTAAGGTAACATGCCGAAATTTGCTCCAGCGTCCGGCGCCATCCACTTCGGCGGCTTCATAATAAGTTCTCGGTAGCCCCGTGATCGATGCAAGAAAGATGAGAACGGTGTTGCCCAACCCCCATAAACCGATAAAGACAATCGATGGTACAATCCAATCCGGGTCTGTTAACCAGCGAGGGGCGGGTATGCCCAGTACTTTGAGTGGGTAGTTGATCGGACCAAACTCTGGATTCAGCCCCCACCGCCAGATGGTGGCACTGGCAACGATAGGCACAACCGAGGGCAGATACCAGATGGTACGGTAGGTATTGATACCGCCAATGTTGCGGCTCATGAGCAGGGCAATGGCGTAGGCGACAATCAGTGACAACGGCACAAAGAGCAGCACATATTTAAGTGTGACCTCCACCGACCGTAGCCATAAGTCATCGTTGATTAATTTTGTATAGTTCGCCAGCCCAATCCAGCGGGGTGCGGTGATGATCTCATATTTGGTGAAGCTCAGGTAGAGGCTGGCAAAGACGGGACCCAGCCGAAAAAAGAGGAGACCACAAACAGCAGGCACAATAAAGAGCCAGCCAAAAAAGGTCTCCTCAAAACTTAGTCGTTTATAAAATTGCCAGAATCGTATCCGGTCTGTGTGTGATACTTGTGCGGTCATAGATGGTCGCCCTGTGTCCCAAGGAACTTTAGATGGGGCGTGTGGCGTTTGAATAGTACTTTGGATGGTAAGTCAGTAGGTCAGTGAGTCAGTTACCGAATACCGACCCACCGAATACCGACTTACCGAATACCGACCCACCAACCACCGCCCCAACAACAAACTAGGAAATCTCACCAGTTTCCAAAATATGCTCAGAGCCAGCGCGCACCTCTGCGGCCATGTCTTCCCAGCGTTTGTCACCGATCCAAAGCTGATCCAGATATGGACCCCAGAAGTCGAGCATGGTCTGATACCAGCCACCATAGTAAGAGCCAATCGTGTCACCCGGCCAGCGGAACGTTTCCTCGTCCTCAAAGGCATCGTAGAACGCTTGGCGATATTGTTGGTCTGGTGGTGCTTCGTTGGTCAAGAAGCCTTCACGCAGGTCCTTACGGATGGGCTGTTGCATACCCAGATCGACCAGGATTGTTTGACCTGGCTCGCTCAAGCACGCCCATGAAATAAAGTCATAGGCTTCTTGTGGATGCTCGGTCTGTGAGAAGACACAGAGCGGTGAGTAGTGACCGTATGACACCTTGGTTTTGCTGTATGGCACTTGGAATGTACCCCAGTTAACCTCGGCTTGGTTGATGCGACCCACCGACCAAACACCGATGTGCTGCATGGCAACTGTGCCCGCCTGCAAGCTGATTTCACCTGCCGCTTCATAGGCTGGTGATGGACTGACAAATTCCTTCAATCCCAAATCGGCCAACCAGTTCATGGCTCCGATAAATTCATCTGAGTCCATCGGCATGGTTCCATCCCCAGCGATGACCTCACCGTCATTGGCCCAAATATAGGTTGGGCGTCCATGTCCACGCCCTGGCACCAAGCCATATTGCTTGACCCGTGCGGGATCAAAACCGCTGTCATTGGGCGTGTTGTCATCAAGGTCCAAGGTGAGTTGCTTGGCGAGTTCAACAGCCTCATCCCAAGTCATCCAGACAGTGGGATCAGGATACTCTAGGCCAGCAGCATCAAAGAGGTCCATGTTAAAGGCCATCAACATGGCACCACTGTCCCAAGGAATACCCCAGCGCGCACCATCATAGGTCTGGGCGATCCAAACATTGTCAACATAGTCATCTTCATTGAAGCCCGGGTCTGCCTCAAAGAATGGTTCCAAGTTTGTGGTGACGCCTTTGCGTGTCAGTGGCCCCGTCGTGCGGTTGGCATCAAACCAGATGTCTGGTCCTGTGCCTGCTGAAATTGCCAAGAGCAGTGTCTCTTGATGCGATGCACCCGCCACCGCGTTGATCTCGAATTCAACACCCGGATTGGATTCCCGATAGAGTGACATTTGCTGGTCCATCACATTCTCGATAAACTGACCACCGCGATTGAGAAAACTCAATGTCACGCTCTCGGCAGCAGCTCCATCACCGCCATCACCATCACCCGATGGGCCAGTTGGTGCGACACATGCGGCCAACGCAGTTGCAGCCACAGTGCCAGCGGTTAGATGCAAAAAGGCTCGACGACTTAGTTTTGTCTGTTGCATTTTGATTCCCCCTATAGAAAAATAACCTGAGAATAACCTGAAAAATAACCTAACAAGCCAGATACAATATCGCTTGTATAAAAATGTAGGTATATGATTGATAGCCTAACATGGGTTGAAATCCATGTCAAACAGGGTAAAAATGTATACACCCCTCCTAACCTCCCCTAGTTTGGGGGTGGAACTGTTCTATCCACTAGCGGGATTGGTTAGGAGAGGGTGAACGATTATTAGAGAATTAAGGAGGCGCAGCCATATGACAGCCAAAGTGACAGTACAATCTGAAATTATTCGTGGATTCCATCCGCGTCCATCACTTGTGGTGATGAGCGATGACGAGGGTATTCAAACCAGCCATGATGTCTGGCGCGGGAACATCAAAATGGGACCGCATGAGTCCGCCCATATCAACGACAATTTGCTGCCACTGATTGCGATTACAGCGAAAGACGGCCACATCGAGTTCACCTGTCCAACACCAACCACGGCTGTGGGTGTTCAGTTTTGGGGGGACGGCAATGATGGTGTCGCCCGTCTGCGGGTGGATGGCGTTGAGATGTGGACAGGCAACACCTTTGGTGGCAGTGGAACCTTTGAAACCTATGTGCAGGTTGAAAAACTGTCCCGCAAAATTCACACCATTCGCGTCGAGGCGACAGGTGTTGCAGGGCAAGAGGAACGTGGTGGTATCCATGTGACAGTGGCCGCATTTGGGTGTGGTGCAACACATGGCGTGGTCGGGACGGCAAGCCAAGGCTCAACACGAGGGCTACCTGCGCAATCTGAACATCAGGTATTTGTCCCGATTGTGCAACACAATACGACGGCATAGTGGAATTTTAGGGCATTGGACCAATCTCAATGCCCCTACACCTTACAAGCTACTGATTCTCTGTCTGCCACAATAACCGCATTTCTTCGCACCGCTCTAGCAAGTCATCCAGTTTACCCATATCCTCTACACGGCCATCCTTTAACACGACAATCCGGTCTGCGCGCTGCAACGCTATCCGTCGATGGGATACCACCAAACATGTCGGCAGGTCAGTGCGTGAAAAGAGCCGCTCCCACAGCACCCCCTCGGTCTCTACATCCAAGGCACTGGACAAATCATCAAAGACCAACAGCGGGGTATTACGGACAAACATACGCGCCGCCGCTGTACGCTGAATCTGCCCACCCGAAAGCTTCATACCTCGTGGTCCAACCACTGTCTCGATGCCCTTCTCCAACTGCGCAATGTCCGGCCCTAACACCGCATGATGAATGGCTGTATCCAGTGCATTGCCTTGGGCTTCCACGTCATCCAAGCCCAGAAGAACATTCTCACGTACAGTGTCACTAAACAAGCGAGGCACTTGTGGTGTATAGGCGCAGTTAGGTGGTACAAAGAATTGAGCAGGTTCATCCACCACTATGCCGTTCCACATGACGCGACCCTCTTGTTTAGGCAGTAGACCCAGCAACACCCGCAGCAATGTGCTCTTGCCAGACCCAATGCGCCCTGTGACAACGACAAACTCACCTTGGCTGACCGTCAAGTCGATGTTGTCAATGCCTTGCGTTGTATTTGGATAGTGATAGGTAAGTTGGCTAGTTTCTAACGTTTGCAATGCAGTTGACTCATCCGGTGTCTCACCCCTCTCTGGTAATGCACCATGCAAATGGGGTGGCCCCATATCTACAAGATTGGCATGGGTTGATGCTGGAAATAATTCAAAGAGCCGTTCCTTGGAGACAACTGCCCGCTTCATGGTGCGCAGCAGTCGCGAAATCCAGCCAACAACCTCGCTGATGGTTCCACCCCCCAACGAGACATAGGTGATGAAGAGTGCAAAGTCACCGATGGTAAAACTGCCTTCACGCATCAGCCCCGCCACAAAAATCAACAACAACCCGGTGGTGATGCTGACCGTGGTGTCATTCATTGAACGTATCAATGTATTCAGCACTGCATCACGAACCGCCGCCTCTTTGCGTATATCGCCCAGTTCATTAAAGCGCTGTACGGCTGTTTTTTCTGCCCCTGCAACCTGTAATGCTTGGACGCTGTTGAGTAGCTGTGTGAGCAGACCCACGACCTGTTCGGATGATTCACGGGCGGATTGGTGAAATGCCTGAATACGGGGCCCCATCCAGTTCATC
The DNA here is from genome assembly GCA_039029935.1 of Chloroflexota bacterium. Classification (GTDB taxonomy): domain Bacteria; phylum Chloroflexota; class Anaerolineae; order Caldilineales; family Caldilineaceae. The sequence continues at coordinate 2,428 of JBCCFC010000192.1, read as the reverse complement.
AGCAGCACAGAGAAAACAGTGGGCAAAAAAGCCACAATGGTTAGCGGGACACTGACACGCAGCAAAATCCACAATGTTGCAATAACAGCAATGATCATGCCAGAGCCATAGGTGGCAATAAAGGGCGGATCAGCCATCGCCTCGGTGTCTTCGTCAAAACGGTTGACCATCTCACCTGAACTCAGCGTTGAGGAAAAGCCAGCCGTCTTGAGCATGGTGCGGAAGACGTTGCGCCGCATGATTGTTTCCATCAGATAATAGTGATAAGCCGATGTACCAGCCGCCAACATCTCCACAATTTGCAGGGCAATGCGGTTGATCAAAAAGAGCGTCACCAGTGTCCAAATATTCCACCCCGTCTCAACCTGCCCAGAGAGTGTGTCAAAGAATAGCTGCATGAGAATGCCAAAGATGAGCGGCAGGGTCATGTCGAGCGTGTTGGCAATAAAGATGCCCAGAGAGAGCAGCGGTGTCGCCGTCATCATGCGCCAGAAGACTTGATTACTGGTAAACGTGTATTGTTTTACACTCATGCCAACACCTCCTCTAATCCTGTTTGTAGCAGCCCTGCAAAGACAGATGCTGGATTGGATGCCAATGCTGCATAGTCACCCAATTCCTTGACATGGCCTTTGTCCAAGATCAAAATCTGGTCTGCCCGCTGGACAGTTGACAGACGATGCGCAATGATGATGCTTGTGCGTCCCTGCAACAGGGTATCCAACGCTTTCTCTAACAACCGTTCTGTTGCTGGGTCCAACCGCGACGACGCCTCATCCAAAATCACGATAGACGGGTCTTTGAGAAAGACACGAGCCAATGCCAATAACTGTGCTTCGCCTGCCGATAAACCAACGCCTGTGTCCCCCTTGTCTATCTCTTCATCCGTATCTGCCACACCAGCCACACGAATCTCTGTATCAAGGCCCATTGGTAAAGACGAAATCCACGAATCTAACCCCAAATGGGTCAAGTTGGTCAGAATCACCGCATCCGAAATTGTGTTATCAAATAACGTCAAGTTATCACGCACGGATGCTGGGAATAGCTGCACTTCCTGTGTCACCATGCCAATCTGTTGACGGAGTTGTGCGAGTGTGAAGGTCTTGACATTGTGGTCATTCAAGCATATATCGCCCTGTTGTGGGGCATAGAGCCGAAAGAGCAAACGCGAAAGCGTTGTCTTGCCACTACCCGTGCGACCGAGTAGCCCCAATGTTTGTCCGGGTGCAAGGTTTAGGTTGATGCTATGTAGCACCGGGACATCCGGTGTATAGCCAAAGGTGACATCCCGAAATCGTACTGATGCCCCATCATCATTTGTTGCCACCTCCACACCAGGGCCATCGCTTACGTTTGGTTTCGTCTCGGTTAACGCCTTTACACGTGTAATCGACACGCGCACCCGTTGCAAATCCTCCATTTGCTGACCAATACGGTTGAGCGGTGCGTTGAGCATGGACAGATAATGCACGACGAGATAGACCGTACCCAACGAAATTGTGCCATTGATAAACAGATATGCGCCGATGCCTAGCCCGGCCACGCGCCCCAACTCATAGGACGTTTTTGAGATTGCCCAGGCAACATCAGTCACCACATCGGCTTTGAGTCCCTGCCAAGTGCGTTTGCGGATGACCTCATAAAAGCGACGCAGTGTATGTGTCACCGCCACAGGTCCACTGGTTTGGATATCCTGTACACCCACAAAGCGCTCCTCCACAAAACTCATCAATTCGGCAACATATTCGCGCTCCTTGCGCCAGTGGGGTTCGGCCATTGCCTGGCTCTTTGTATGCACAACGACATAGCCGACAACAAAAAACGACAGTGCCAAGCCGATACGCCAATCCTCACGCATCAGCAATGCCAGCACACCGATGGTCAACAGCGTACCTGTCAGAATTTGAATCAAAAACTCGGAGAAGAAGTTTGCCAGCCGCGTCACATCATTGTCAATGCGCGCCAACAGTTCCCCGGGTGTATGTTCATTGTGAAACCCCATGTCAAGGCTCAACACATGCTCGGTCAAGTCCCGTCGTAAGCCATTGGTCGCTGTCCACGCCACCGTTTGGCTGACATAGGTGGTGGCGATGTTGAGGATACGCTCAATGATGACAACGCCGAGAAAGAGCAGCCCCGCCATGATGAGTGTGCCTTGGGTGACATCAGCACTTAAGTCTTGCGCCATGTCAATAAAGTAGCGGATGATCTGCGGGTTGATTAACTGGAGGCCAATGCCACTGACAAGGAGAAGTGCCAAGGTCAACACCCTCATGCGTTGCGGCTGGAGATACCTCTGTAAAATTGTAAAATACTGTGAAATTGAACTGTTCAAACCGTGTTCCTTTAATCTTCAATCCGCGTTTTTCTATATCCGCGTGAACAAAGGAAAGTATCGCAGGCTGGCTACCTGCATCACAGATAA
>JBCCFC010000191.1:0-14374 GCA_039029935.1 Chloroflexota bacterium | reverse complement strand
TTCTCTACACGCCTTCACTCCACGAGGCTCATCCTCTAAGATTTTTATTTACTGTTTTTCATTTTTACTTTTTGACTCACTGTATCAAATGTCCTTTTACAGTATCGCAGGTTGGCTACCTGCGTCACAGAGAATCAATCTATGTTACTGTATCGCAGGTAGGCTACCTGCATCACAGAGAATCAATCTGTGTTCCTGTATCGCAGGCTACCTGCATCACAGAGAATCAATCTATGTTCCTGTATCGCAGGTTGGCTACCTGCGTCACAGATAATCAATCTGTGATACTGGTTTGACTTTCCTCTTCAAGAACAAATGCACGTTTCCCCGCGTTATGCTATACTATGGTTATCATAATTTTTGAGGGTAAATATGTATATTAGGAGCGATTATGCGCAATTTTATATCCTATGGGCCTGTTGATAAAGAGTTACACTACTATGCACCAAGAGTAGAATTGATTGACTATGCTCAAAATCAACTATTAGGCAAGAACCCCACAAAGGGCGGTCATTACATCACCGTCTGGGCACCACGCCAGACGGGAAAAAGCTGGGTGATGCTGGAAGTTGTTCAACAACTCAAAGCAGAGGGAAATTTTGACACAGCAATTATCAGTTTACAATCGGCAAAAACGGATACAGAGGAACGATATGTCTTGGAAGTCTTTGTCAACCAACTCCGGGATGTGTTTGATATAGAGTTTCCCATGATTCGGCGCTGGGCAGAGATTTCGTCATTGTTTACATCAGCCTATTTCTCCAAACCTGTCATTCTTGTGATTGACGAATTTGATGCGCTACAAGAAGAATTTATCAATCGTTTCGCAAATGAATTCCGTGCCATGTATCTTACGCGTGTGAACGAGGTTGGCACGCCCAGTGGCGAAAAGAAAAATCTACTACATGGTTTGGCCTTAATCGGTGTCCGCAGCGTCCTTGGGATTGAGAATGTCACAGGCTCACCCTTCAACGTGCAACGGAGCGTCCACATCCCAAACCTGAGCCAAGCAGAGGTGACACAGATATTTCAGGATTATCAAGACGAAAGTGGGCAGTGTATCGAACCCGATGTCGTTGACCGCATTTATGACGAAATGCAGGGGCAACCGGGTCTTACCTGTTGGCTAGGGGAAATGTTGACCGAAGTCCATAATCGTTATGATGGCTCCATTACAATGAATGACTTCGAGTATGTATACACACGTGCGCTCAATGTGCAGCCCAACCATAATATTGTGAATATTATCTCAAAGGCCAAACAGGAAAAATATAAACCCACCATCTTGGAGATGTTTCAGGCAGGGTCAAAACTATCTTTTCATTATGACGACCCTATCACCAACTATCTGTACATGAATGGTGTGGTTGACTATGAAGAAACCCACGATAAAATGGGACACTATCAACAATATCTCAAATTCCCCTCACCTTTTGTTCAGAAACGGCTCTTCAACTATTTTGCTCGCGATCTCTTTACTGGCTTAAAACGGCTCTATGCACCTTTCACCGATTTGTCCAACACAATGACCCCAACCTTTTTACACATCCCCAATATCATTCGACTCTATGAGGATTATCTCCATAAAAATCGTGGATGGCTGCTCAAAAATGCGCCCCGTCGTAAGACCGATGAACACATCTACGAAGCAGTCTACCATTTCAACCTCTATATGTATCTCGTCCAATTTCTTGATGGCAATGGCTCTGTTGTGCCAGAATTCCCAACAGGCAATGGCAAAATCGACCTTGTAATCTACCATAGCACGTCACTCTATCTGCTTGAGATTAAAAGTTTTATCAACCGCCAAAAACATCAGGAAGCACTCGAACAGGCTGCCAGATATGGACAAGAACTACAATTATCCGAAGCATGGCTGATTACCTTCATCGAAACAATGACGGATGAACAACGCACATCCCTAGAAATCACCTATCAAGACCCCACCACGGGTGTAACCGTACACCCCGTATTCATCACAACAGGATAAAGAGTGAATAGTGAATAGTGAAGAATGAAGAATGAAGAATGAAGAGTGATGAATATCGAATGCCTATCAAACTCATCACTCATCACTCATCACTCATCACTCATCACTCATCACTCATCACTCTTCACTATCCACTATCGCCCAATAATCGGCAGGAAGGCAAACCACGTCTGTTCCGGCTCATCAGCCGCATCCAAGTCGGTTGGCACTTGGACATCGACAACCGCGGCGTCGGTGGCTTGGAAGACCTGCTCTGTTTCCAGATTGGCGGCGTCGAGGCGACCGTTGAGCGTGATCGCTGTGCCGCTTTCAATGTCTTCATCCACACGCAGGTTGGCAACAGCTTGACCCCCTTCGCCGCCGCTGAGTGTGCCCAAGCGTAAGGCACAGACGGTTCCCGGAGGCGCACCATCGGGACAAGGACCACTGCCATCGACAAGCTGCCATTCCATATCAGGATTGTCTTGCATCAATGACGCCGCAATTGGGTCGAACACAAGCCCACTGCCATCGCGCTCAAAGACCGTGTTTTCCGGAATCACAATAAAGAGAATCACCTGCTCCAAATCACCATTCTCCTCAGCAGGGTCATCATCCTGATCATCACCCGGTTCAACCGTCTGATTCGGGTTGCCAAAGTTGATGACCACTTCTGTCACCTCACCAGGTCGCGACGTTGTAGCACCGATATCCAGCAACACATTGTCCAGATTGTCAGCCGCATCGCGAATTTCTTCCGGTGTCACATCCTGCCCAAAGATATCTTCAGCATCAAAGGTATCCTCACCCGTTGCCACCGCCTCATCAATCAGGCCATCCAGAATGTCTTCGATTGGTGGCTGGATTGGTTCTGGTGTTGGTGAACTGGCAATGCCTGGGTTGACTTGTGTTGCCGTCGGTGTTGCCGTCGGTGTCGGTGTGCTGGTTTCTTGTGGCTCAACCAGATTTGATATAAATGGTTGTTCACCCCATGTCAGCCCCCACAAAAGTTGGTTGGTAATGCTTGTAGACACCCCTTCAGACTCAATCGGCCGGAGGTTTTCATCGGCAAGATAGACCTCAATAGAGATTTCATCCCCCTCTTGTACATCATCGCTGAGTTGTAGTGTCAGCGGAATGCCTTCTTCGGCGATACGGCTTTTCTCTTCATCTGACAATGCTTTATAGTCCAACGCACATAATACACTCGTTGCACGACATGGAATGCGGTCTTCTTGCGCAATACTAGACGCTCGCACACCGACTGGTACGTCAAACAACCCATAGGGGCTATCGATAATGTAGAGTGTTTTCGTTCTCGTCACAATAATATCAACGGGGGCCAATCCATCTACAATATGGACATTGGTCAATGTCACAGACGCACCCTTTTTGAGATTTTGTGAAAGCACCTCATCCTTAATCGCTGCCCAAATCAAATCTACCCCGGGTGGTGTAATCACTTCAGGTGTATAGGTTGGCGTACTGGTAGCCGTTGCTGTCGGTGTACCCGTCGATGTGGACGTGCTAGTCGATGTGCTGGTTGATGTCGCACTAGGCGTCGGTGTACTGGTCGATGTATTGGTCGCAGTACTGGTCGATGTCGCCGTACTGGTACTGGTCGGTGTATTCGTCCCCGTCGATGTACTGGTCGGCGTATTGGTTGCAGTACTGGTCGATGTTGACGTACTGGTCGGCGTTGGTGTACCCGTTGGCGTTGGCGTACCCGTCGATGTACCCGTTGACGTCGGTGTCGGCGTTGGGAAGTTGTCATCAATAATCGTTCCCCGCGCCTCATTATCGCCAAAGCTGGCCCATTGTGGGTTGCTCAACTTTAAGAAAAAGTAGCGGTCGCCTTGCCGATCTGCTCGATTGGTGATCGGGACAAGCACGTTGGTGCTGGTGGCCCCGGCTGGAATCGTTGCCACACCGTTGGTCGCCTTATAGTATTCTTCGCCAGCAGATTTGGCTGTGCCATCCTCTGTCTTGTAATTGACCTTGATATGGATGATAGATGGTGCCGACAGCTCAATCTTGAAGACCATGTTGCCGCTTGTCTCTGGTGCAGTGGCATCAACCGCCGAAATGGTGACGGATGGAATACCGCCGTCGATGAACAGGTCCTTGTTGGCAGCGAGCGACCCCGCGTTGCCCGGTGTTGCCAAGGTCAAGGTTGCGTCATTGCCGATGTTGTCCGTGATGGCAGCACCGTTCAATGCCAACGCTGTGGTGGCGGCATAGTCCAAGTCCGCTGTTGCCTGACCCGCTGCCACCGTATAGTCAAAGGTGAGCGTATCGCTGCCGCTACCAATCGTATAGTTGACCAGCACAATGCCTGTATCCAGCGCCAACGCCAACTGTGGTGTGCCGCCGATCACATTGATATTCTCGTTAAATTGCACCGTGACATGCACGACCTCGCCTGTGGCATAGGTTCCGCTGGCATTGGTGGCCGAGACGTTGACAACAGTCGGTCCTGTGGTGTCCAGCACAATGTTTGTGGTTTCCATCAAGGAGTTAAACGTCATAAAATTGGGTAACGTCAAGTTGGCATCGTTGCCGACGGCATCGCGAATCGTGCCGCCATTCTGGACCAAAGCGGTGGTGGATGCATATTGCAGTCGACTGCTGTTGTCACCCACACGCACGGTAAAGGTAAAGAGAAGCGTGTTGCTGCCTGTGCCACCCGCATAGTTGGCAACCGCATCGTTATCACCCGTTTCCAATGTCAACTGTGGTGTACCCGTCACCAGCACATTCTCGCTAAACTCAACCGTAATCGTGATCACCGCACCCACGCTATAGGTTCCGTCGGCATTGATGGCCGCCACACGGCTGACCGTTGGTGCCACACCATCAATCACAATCGCCTTGGCATTGCCCAGCGACCCTGTTGCTCCCGGTGCAGGCAAGGTCAAGTTGGCACTGTTGTTGGCGGCGTCACGAATCGTGCCACCATTCAGCCCCAGCGCAGAGGTGGAAAGATAGTCCAAGTCTGCACTGCTGTGATTCACGGCCACTGTGTAAAGGAAGGTCAGCGTGTCGCTGTTGGCACCGCTGTGATAGGTGGCAATGCCGTTGCTGCCACCTGCCGCGCTGGTGTTGAGTGTCAACGTGGGCGCACCTGTCACCGTGACAATCTCGCTAAACTGGATGGTGAGTGAGATGACGCTGCCCGGTCCATAGGTTCCATCCACATTGAGCGCGGTAACCCTCGTGACTGTTGGACGCACACCGTCAATGATCAACGCTTTGTTGGCAGTGAGTGAATTGACTGTACCCGACACGGGTAAGGTCAATTCAGCGTCATTGCTAAAGACATCTTTGATGGTGCCGCCGTTGAGTGCCAGCGCAGTTGTCCCCGTGTAGCCCAAATCCGTGCTGATATCGCCTTCGGTCACGGTGTAGTTAAAGGTGAGCGTGATTGTGCCAGAGCCGCTGATATAATCCGCAGCCGAATCCGTGCTACCCGTCTCCAAGCCAAGCTGTGGTAGACCCGTGACAATGACCGGATTGTCAAAGACAACATTGATCGGGATCACCGTGCCGATGCCATGCCGTCCATCGGGTGTACTCGACGTGACATTGACCACGACAGGCGCACGGCCATCGATCTGGATGCTCTTGTTGACGCTGAGTGAACCACTGGCACCGATGGCGGGGAGTTGCAGGTTGGCATGATTACCCGCCTGATCGCGGATGGTGGTGCCGCCATTCACCAATAGGCTATTCACCGACTCATAGCTCAGGTCATTGGTTAGATGCCCAGCCCCAACCGTATAGACCAAGGTGATGGTGGGTGTGCCTGTGCCTGTGATGTAGGTAGCAATGCCATTGCCCGCCCCATCATCATTGGTGTCAAGCGTCATCGTGGGCGCACCAATGTTGGTGGCTACAATCACGATCTCGTCAAATCCGACGGTAATCGAGATGGCGTCGTTGACACGATAGATGCCATCGGCATTGGGTGAACTGACGTTGATCACCGTCGGATCCGTGGTGTCAATCACAATATCTTTGTTGGCACTGAGTGAGCCTGTCGCCCCGGGTGTGGGCAGTGTCAAGTTGGCGTCATTGCCCGCTACATCTTGGATTGTGCCACCATTCAGTCCTAACGTGCTGCTGTTGAGATACTGCAAATCAGACGCGGTATCACCCCACTGCACAGTATAGACAAAAATCAGTGTTGTGCTGTTGGTGCCGCTGACATAGCTGGCAACGCGGTCGGTTGTCCCTGTCTCCATCGTCATCGTCGGTGCGCCTGTGACCGTCACAATTTCGCTAAATTGCACCGTGATGCTGATGACTTTGCCCGCATTATAGGGCCCATCGGCATTGAGTGCCGACACATTGGTGACAGTCGGTGCGGTGGTGTCGATGATGATGTCTTTGTTGTCGGCCAGCGAATTGCCACCACCCAACGCAGGTAGCATCAAGGTCGCATCGTTGCCCGCCACATCACGGATCGTGCCGCTGTTCAAGGCCAATGAATCGACTGCTGCATATTGCAGATCGCCCGTGTTATCCCCTGCCTGTACCGTATAGGTAAAGGTCAGTGTAAAGCTGCTGGACCCGGTGGCATAGCTGGCACTGCGATTGGTCTCGCTCATCGCCAGTGTCAACGTCGGGATGCCACCACTGGTATCCACGACGACGGTTTCGGTAAAGATGACCGTGACGCTGATGATGTCGCTGGCTTTGTAGCTGCCATTGGAATTGGAGGCCGAGACGTTGGCGACACCTGGTGCTGTGGTGTCGATGACGATGTTTTTGGTTTCCATCAATGATCTGAAGGTCATGAATGCAGGCAGTGTCAGGTTGGCGTCGTTACCCGCAGCATCACGAATCGTGCCGCCATTCAGCCCTAGCGTATCGGTGGATACATATTGTAACCGGATACTATTGTGTCCAGCTTCAACCGTATAGGCAAAGGTCAGCGTCAATGTACCCGTTCCAGCGATGTAGTTTGCCACACCGTCGTCTGCGCCTGTCTCCAGCGTCAATGTCGGTACGCCCGTAACATTGACCACCTCATTAAAGCCAACCGTAATCGAAATAACATCGCCTGCCTTATAGGACCCATTGGCGTTGGTAGACCCAACCAGAGAAACAGTTGGTGCAAAGGTGTCGAGGATAATGAGTTTGTTCCCCGCCAGCGAATTGTCGCTATTTAACGCAGGCAATGTCAAATTAGCGTCATTGCCCACGCTGTCGCGGATGGTGCCACCATTCAACCCCAGCGCATGTCTGAATGCATATTGCAAATTGACTGTCTGGTACCCCGATGCCACAGTCATGGTAAAGGTCAGCGTAAATGTGCCTGAGCCAGTGGCATAGTTGGCAATGGCGTCGGTTGCGCCCGTCTCAATTGTCAGCGTCGGTGTCCCCGTGACGTTGACAACCTCATCAAAGCCCACGGTGACTGAGATCACCGCGCCCACAGTATAGTTGCCATTCGGGTTGTCGGCAGAAACATTTATAACGCTGGGGGCAGAGGTGTCGATGGCAATGGCCTTGTTGCCCGCCAACGAATCTATACTGGTTGTGAACGGCAATGTCACGTTGGCATCGTTACCAAAGTTATCCTGAATGGTTCCACCATTGAGGGCCAAACTGTCGGCGCCAGTATACTGCAAGTCGCTAGCAGTGTCCCCCACTTGCGCAGTGTAGAGGAAGGTCAGTGTAAATGACCCTGACCCCGTAACATAGGTGGCATCACGGTCGGTCGAACCCGTTTCCAAGGTGATCGCGGGTGTGCCACCAGCGGTGTCAACAACCACCGCTTTGCTAAAGACCACCGTCACGCTGATCGCGCTACCGGCTGGATATGTTCCATTGGCGACAGGTGATGAGACTCTGGTGACACGTGGCGATGTTGTGTCAATCACAATGGCTTTGTTGGCATTGAGCGATCCCGCCGTTCCGGGCGTGGGCAGTGTCAAGTTGGCGTCGTTACCCGCCGCATCTTGGATTGTGCCTCCTGCCAGTCCCAATGTGCTGCTGTGAAGATAGGCTAAATCAGACGAGATATCACCCGACTGTACCTGATAGGTAAAGGTCAGCGTCATGCTGTTGGAGCCGTTGACATAGTTGGCAACGCGGTCGGTTGAACCCGTCTCCAGCGTCATCGTCGGTGTGCCTGTGACAGTCACGAGCTCACTAAAGCGGACGGTGATGCTGATGACGCTGTTGATACCATAGGTGCCATCGGCATTGACGGCAGAGACATTGGTGACAGTCGGTGCGGTGGTGTCGATGCTGATGTTTTTGCTGTCGGCCAGTGAACTGCCACCACCAAGCGCGGGCAGCGTCAAGATGGCGTCATTGTGTGCGTTGTCGCGGATTGTGCCGCCATTCAAGGCCAGTGAATTGACGGTTGCATATTGCAGATCAGTGGCGTTGTCGCCCGCCTGTATCGTATACCTAAAGGTCAGTGTAGAGCTGTTTGACCCCGTGACATAGCTGGCCGAGCGGTTGGTTCCGCTCATCGCCAATGTCAAGGTGGGTGTGCCACCGCTGGTATCCACAATCATGGTTTCGGTAAAGCCGACGGTGATGGAGATGACATCCCCCGCCTTGTAGAGGCCATCGGCGTTGGTTGCACCAACCAGATTTACACGTGGCACGACCGTATCGATGACAATCGTTTTATTATCGGCCAGGGAACTACCGCTACTCAATCCGGGCAATTCCAGATTGGCATCATTGCCAGCCACATCGCGGATGGTTCCACCATTTAGCCCTAGTGTATTACGCGATAGGTATTGTAAATCAAGGCTGTGCTGCCCCGCCTCAACTGTATAGGCAAAGGTCATCGTCAGTGTGCCTGTGCCACCGATATAGGTAGCAACGCCATTGGTGCCACCCGTTCCATCGGTCTCCACAGTCAGCGTTGGCATCCCCGTAACGTTGACGACTTCGGTAAAGCGCACCGTGATTGTGATGACATCCCCCGTTTTATAGCTGCCATCTGCATTGAGCGCGCTGACTTGACTGATGCGTGGGGCATCGGTATCAATGACAATATCGGCGTTATCAGCCAATGAATTGCCACCACCCATTGCGGGCAGGGTCAGGAGGGCGTTGTTGCCCGTCAAATCGCGAATCGTGCCGCCATTTAGCCCCAACGCATTCAATGATGGATATTGCAAGTCCGCCGATGTTTGTCCCGCGGCGACTGTAAAGCTGAAGATGAGCGTGTTGCTGCCCGTTCCAGTGCGATAGGTGGCAATCGCATCGCTCGCCCCTGTCTCTAGCGTCATCGTCGGTGCGCCCGTCACAGCCACAATCTCGCTAAACTGAACACTGATGCTGATATTATCACCCGCCTTATAGCTGCCATTGGGTGTTGGTGACGAGACAAGGACGACCGTCGGCGCAGTGGTGTCGATGACGATGGCCTTGTTGCCCGCCAACGAGTCACTGCCCGATGGTGTGGGCAAAGTCAGCACGGCGTCGTTCCCCGCTTGGTCGCGGATGGTGCTGCCATCCAGCCCCAGATCGTTGACCGTTTCATAGTTCAAATCGCCGCTCGTGTCTCCCGCCTGCACGGTATAGGTCAAGGTCAGCGTGGGGGTTCCGGAGCCGCCGATATAGCTGGCGACGCGATTGGTAGGCATGAGGTTGAGCGTGAGTGTGGGGACACCGCCTGCGACAATCACCACTTCGCTAAAGCGAACCGTAACGGTGATCGCGGCCCCCACTGTATAGCGACCATCGGCATTCTCCGCCGAGACTTGGAGTACACCCGGTGCCAGTGTGTCAATGATGATGTCGCGGTTGTCGCCCAACGAGTTGCCGCTGCCTATGGCTGGCAGCGTCAGGTTGGCATCATTGCCCGCAGCATCGCGGATGGTGCTGTTGTTGACAAAGAGGTCGTTTGCAGAGAGATAGTTGAGATCAGTGCTGTTATCCCCTGCCTGCACAGTATAGCGAAAGGTCAGCGTTGTCCCTGGTGAACCGCTGACATATTCGGCCAGGCGGTTGGTATCGCTCATCTTGAGCGTCATCGTCGGTGGGTTGCTGCCTGATACCACCGTGACCGTTTCGCTAAATGTCACTGTGATGTTGATGAGATCACCCGCTTTGTAGCGCCCATTCGAGGTCGAGGCATCGACATTGGTGATGCGCGGGGCATCGGTATCAATGATGATGTTTTTGATGGTGCCAAGCGAATTGCTGCCGTTAACCGCAGGTAGCGTCAGGTTGGCATCGTTGCCTGCGGCATCGCGAATCGTGCCTCCATTAAAGCCAAGGTCGTTGATGGCTGTATAGTTGAGATCGCTGCTATGCTCACCTGCCCCAACGGTATAGGTAAAGGTCAGCGTCATGCTGCTAGAGCCTGTGACATAGTGAGCAATGCCGCCCGTATTGAGCGTCATCGTCGGTGTCCCACCGCTGGTGTCTGCAATGACGTTCTCGTCAAAACCAACGGTGATGGAGATGACATCGCCCGCTTTATAGCTGCCATTGGCATTGGTGGATGAGACGGTAGTGATGCTTGGGGCAGTCTTGTCAATGGTATAGGACTCTCCGCTCGTAAAGTCGCCATTGCCTGCGCCAGGGCCACCCAAAGCCGCACTCCCACTGACAATGGAGTCATCATCAGAGACATCCAGTCGGAGTGTGCCATCACCAGTCCCTGTATTGACCGTAACCGTATAGGTTGTGCCGCTCCCAGAAACTGCGCCAAGGGTGACACCCGTCAAAGAACCTGTCGTGGTCGTCACAAAATCGGTGGTGTTAACGCCTATCACGGAAGAGTCAAAGGTGACGGTAAAGACAACTGTACTGGCGTTGGTGGGGTTGCTGTCGGCGCGGACGATAGAAACGACATCGGGGCTGGGGTTGACGGTGATGAGGGCAGTGTCGGTTGCCACCCCACCATTTTTGTCTGTCAATGTATAGGTGACAGTCCGGTCTAAGCTACTAGGCGTATTGGAGGTTGTCCGATAGCCAATTGCACGCACAAGTGCCTGGACACGCGCATTGGTCGCGGTGCCAGCCAGAGAAATCTTGAGGGAACCGTCACCCGATACAACCCCGTCATTGTCTGTAGTACCACTGGTTTCCTCAATGGTGCCAAAAGCGGTCCCACTATCCTCCACATTGGGGGCATTCAGTGTTATACCATTCGATGTAACCGAGAGTTCATCCGTTGCCTCTGCATTGTTCGTGATGCGGACAACGAGTGATGCCCCCGAGTCCCAGTCATCGTCGCCATCTGCATCATTGGCACTGGCTGTTGCATCGATCTGTACAGGGTTGCCGTTGTTTTGGCCTTCGGTGTAGGTGAGGTTGTTGACGGAGATGGAGGGGGCGGTGTTGGGTGAGGTGACGCTGAAACTGCCTGAAAAGGTCTGGCGTGTAGAGTTATCTCCTGTCCAGTTGCTGGGATTACTGATAGCTTGGAGCAATTCAGTTTGTGTTCCCGACGTTATACCATTATAAGCAAGAAAATCTGCATGAAAACCAGGATCACTTACACCATGAACACCCGTCAATGCAAGTCCTGTAAAGGGAGATATATTGTTGTTAGAGATCCCCGGTGGGCGCAATGATTTTTGTACAAAGTTTGCATTGTCGGTCTGCCACTGACCAGCTGCTGGGACTCCTGTGCCTGCACCACTATTTAAGCCATAAATAAAGGTTGGAAAAGCATCGCTCCCTTGGTAGATCAGAATTTGATCTCCCGAACCAGTGAATGGGCTTAATATAGAAGTGTTTGTCCAGCCTTGTACATCTGAAACAGTACCAGAACCACTAACAAGACTGACAGAATTGGAGCCTGGGGGGATTTCAAAGCTTAATACAGTTCCAGCAGCGACACCACCCGCAGGAGACGTCCATCTAAATCGCCCATCTCCACTCAAGGATGTATTAAAGGCACTACCTGTCCACCCTCGATCACCAATAAAAACTTCTTCTCCGCCTGAGATATCCGCCAAAACCACAATTTTGAATGTTCCGGCATTAGGATTCTGCACTTTATTAAATTCAACCACAGCCATATCACCACCAGATAGAGTGGCATAGAGTGGCGATGCTTCCACAGCGAGGGTGATGACGCTGATGAGGATGCTTAAGATCAGTATCCGTAAGTGTTGTTTCATCATGTTTTGTAAGTGTCCTTGTGCTACAAATGCTCAATGGTTTCTATGCGAATCATAGAACAATCAGAAATCAAAGCTAAACTTTCATATTAAATTTTATACTTCCTAAGCTACCTTAAGATTGCTAGCCAAATTTTCTCATAAAAAAATGGATAGTGTTTCTTGTTTTATCGGTTAAGCTTTTTAGGAATCGCTAAATCAATGAAGAATTGGGACCCATTTGCACAGGCAAATGGCGCAATGGATTAGACTGATCATGTGTGGTTGTGGTGTCTGTGTGGCAATGATGAATATACACATGAACAAACCAGTCGGATATGTTTAGGATAGGTTGAAAAAAAGGAGCGATTATCTGTCAACTTTGGAATGGACACAATCGTAGAGGGTTGATGGCTCAAGTCCTATAATTATGTGTATTGGGTGTTGTCCCCTTATCTGTTATCAATAGATGACCTCGATAGCCAATGAGTCGTTTCAGAAGGTTATACCAATTGCCTGAGCAAGATTCATGAACCCGTAGACCGCCCGGCAAGGACGGTCTACGGGTTTATGATCGTTGTGGTATTAGGACACTCATTGCTCACAGCAGACAGTTGTGTAGAAATCAACCTGGCGATAATTATAACAACATCCATCAAGGTCGATTTGGGTATAAGCCGTCCATGCAGATCATCCAGTTCATCCCCACATATGGTTCACGAATCCCAAATGGTTCACTCTCACCATCAACCGTAATCGAACCTTCCTTCATAGTTGCATTAGCCGTTGCCGTATTATTGTAAACGGCTGTAGCACCTACCGCCTCTTGCGCCAGAAGGGCATCTGTTGGGGTATCGACGTTTCCGGATTCTGTGGTCACGTTTATGGTTCCACTCAGTGCTGGAATGTTATCGGCTACTAACACTGTCTTCTCATTACCACCCCTGTGACCCCATCCAACATACGGTAGCCCTGGCACATGCCCTGTACCCAGAGGGACACGCCCACGTAGGTCAGGAAGGCCAAAGGTCGTGCGCCCATCACCGCCATAGGTTGTTCCGAGCAGGCTAAATAGTGCTGAATTATCTATCTGTTCTCGCTCATTGACGATATCCACGATCTGTCCGTCACACAATGCCCAACCCTTAGGTGCAAAGTCGTACCCAATGGGTCTGACTTCCCCAAGATATGCTGTTCCGCCAGCCATAGTAAAACTCCTTTTGTTTTGAGTAAGATATAAAAATTAATTGTTTGATTGACAGTAACCCACCGCAATGGGACGGTTCAATCGGTAAAGAAATAAGTCAGCGATTGTGTCACGCTCGTAGAGGTTTGAACTATCAAACCCGTACTAGTTTGACACATCACTATCGTACATATCCAAAATTTGATTTTGCACGAAACATTCTTGTTTCTCAGGGGGATAATTAGTCTTGTGCAGGGTATATACCCTGCTCACAGATTATCCAGTTCATCCCTACATATGGATTGCGGATACCAACGGGGGCATTCCCACCCTTGGTCGTAATCGAGTCAGCCTTCATGGGCGCATTCGCCGATGCCGTATTATTATAGATAAACGTGGCACCAGCCGCTTCTTTGGCCAAAAGGGCATTTTTGGGCGAATCTACATTTCCTGTTTCTGTCGTCACGTTTACGGTTCCACTAAGCGGTGGAATATTATATGATGTTAACTCTATCTCTTCTTTGCCACCCTTTTGCCCCCGATAAATATTGGATAGACCTGGCCCCCGTCCAACCCCCACAGGGACACGTCCACGCAAGTCAGGAAGTGCAAAAGTATCACGCCCATTGCCACCAAAAGTTGCTCCTAGTAGACTGAACAATGGGGTGTCACTACCAGTAGTGGGATCCTGTGCCGGTAATAGTTGTCCATGACACATTGCCCAACCAACGGGTGCAAAGTTAAATGCGATTAGTCTAAGTTCTCCAACATATGCTTCTACAGCCATAATAAACTCCTTGTGTTTCAAATGAATGGTATGCTGGTCAAATGATGATTGACCAAAGATAAAAGTTAAAAAATGAGCAATGATTGGCTCAACGTCATCTCTGGCAAGAGCGTGTGCCATAAAATCCATTGCCTTATGTCATCATGTGTCTATAGAGTATAGCGCAAAAACGGGCGTATGAACTCTAGAAAATCTCCGGAATTACTTCTCAAACCCTCCAACCCAGCATGAATTTCTGTACAAAATATCGTTCAAATTTATTTAGGAATGAGGATCAAATAACCGATAGGAACGCAAACCACGTGCTTGCGAAAAACAAAAAGTGATTATTTGTTTTAAAT
>JBCCFC010000190.1:0-14394 GCA_039029935.1 Chloroflexota bacterium | reverse complement strand
CACAGATAATCAATCTGTGTTACTGGTTTCTACTTTCCTCATCAAGAACAAAGAAAAGTATCGCAGGTTGGCTACCTGCGTCACAGATAATCAATCTGTGTTACTGGTTTCTACTTTCCTCATCAATAAAAAAATGGTAGTCCATGATTAGTATAATCGTGGACTACCATTTCCGCCAATCCAGTGAGCATGACGCGCTTGCTCAAAAAATTGGACGTAAGGCTATGCCCGTATTACGTCATCGCGAAATCATTGGCAAATACGACCGGAAATCAGGCAACACATCCACCGCAAACAAAATCCGCCCGCTCTCGCGCGTCAACGTGTTGCTGGCAAACGCCGTCACAAAATCACGCCCATAGCGATCATGCAAACGGGCATCGGCAAAGCGCAGGACTGAGCCAGACTGGACCGCCACCGGATTGGCGATGGCAACATCCTCGGCCACCTGCAATGTCACCGTGACCAGTGGCAGTGGCGTGGTTTCGACAGCCATGCCCGTCGATGAGGCCAGCACAATGCGCAGTTGACCCCAAGGGGTGGCTGAGTTCAACCCACCTTGGCTCACCTGATAATCGAGGGTGAAATCCCCCAGTTGCTCGCTGATTGCCACACTCGTTATCGCTCCCACTACGAGTGGATCATAGAAGAAGACAAACGCACCGCCCGCAAATGTGTTGCCTGCCCCCTCTGCGCTGCTCAAATAGAGGGCCGTTGCCACCGCTTGCGCGGGTTGCAAATCTACCATGTCACTGACGGATAACAGCCGAGCTTGTGTCTGTGTCGTCTCTGGCTCCGTGATAATCGGCCACGACCCATTGGCGGCATAGGCCATCAGCATGGTCGCATCCGGTGCGTTGGCGATGCCATCCCCATTGAGATCGGCGGCGGCAATTTGTGCATTGCTCAGGCCATTGTTCCCTGCCACATAGCCAAGCACAAGGTTGATATCGAGGATGTCAATCTGCCCATCACCATTGACATCCCCTGCCGATGTCGCTGCAGATGTCGACGCCCCTGCCTGCACCGCAAAGGAGCCAATGTTGATGTCCAGCGGAACCAATCGACTTGTACTTGGCTCGGTGGCTCCAGTGTTGTTGGCTGACCCTGCCGATTGAATCGTGGACCCTCCCGCTCCGTTGATAAAGTTACGCAGACTGAGCACGCTCTTGTCACCATCCTGCCCAAGCACGGCAAAGCGCACCCAGAACAGCGCACCGTCACCATAAATCGGTGTGGGGGCGTCGGCATTGTCCGGCGAGATATGAACGATGAGTTGGCTGGTCGGTGGCTCTGTAGAAACCTCGCTGGGTGTTGTGTTGGAGAGCGTATATCCCGCACTGAGTGTCGTGCGCTCCACGCCTTCAAAGCGCAGCACAGTGGGGTTAAATTCGAGCCAAATCTCGCTGGCTTGGATACGTAACTCGCTGGCGTTGATTACATTCACGGGGACCGTGATCTCGCTATTGGGCGGTGCAATCACATCGGGGATCCATAGCGACAGCCGACCATAGACCGCACAGGCGGTGTTTGATGCCGTTATGACCTCATCATTCTCATCCAACGCCTCAATGCGATAACAGTAGGTTTCGTCCGTCACCAATGGCGACTGCTCGGTATTGCGGTCAAAATAGAATGTCGCCTGCGTTTGCCCCACCACTTCATAGGACTCACCCTCATTGGTGCGCTCGGTACGCCGCCAGACACGATAGGATGCAATGTGGTAGTCGGGGATCGGTGTCCACGACAGCTTAATCTGTTGATGCCCCGATATCGCCTCTAGGACAAGGTTGGTGGCGACCGGGATAGCGGTCATGGTCGGCATGGTGATCGGTGTGCCATTGCTCGGCGTCGTAGGTGTAGGGGTTGGCGTTGGTGGCATATCGTTGCGCTGAATCGCGACATTGTCAATAAAGAAATGCGTCAAAAAGGTGTCGTCAGTCTCCACATAAAATTGCAGCGTCACGGCTTGTCCCGCATAAATGGTGAGGTCAATCGTCGTTGAACCCCAATCAGCAGTTTCTTTCTCACGACAAAGATCATAGGTGTGCAGCGTATCGTCGTTGATCAACACGGCTGCGCTATCATTGCCACATTGATCATCCGAGAGGAAATGATAGATGTACGTCAGTTCCAGCACTTGACTACCACCCGTGAGCGGCGGCAACTGGATTGACTGGCTGAGTTTACTAACCTCTTGATGTTGTCCACCCAGCCATGCCGCATAGGTTCCCGACTCTGGCAGGGTAATCTCGGTAATATTTTGGGGCAAAATGAGGGTTCCCTGACCGCCAAAACGCAGAGATTCTTCGCTCCAGTCCCCATTGGGTCCTAGCTCAAAGTCGTTGTTTTTGATGATGGATGGCGTGGGTGTTGCCGTCGGCGTCGGTGTCACAATCGGCGTCAAGACGGAGGTGGGCAGGGGTGTCGCTGTTGGTGCAGGCGGTATAGGTGTTGGTGCGTCTACTGTGGCTAACGGTTCTGGCGTGGGCGTTTGGTCGGATGGCGCGGGGACAGATGGCTGTGTCGGTGTTGCCGTCAAAGTTGCTGTTGGGGTCGCTGTCGATGGCACAGGCGTTAGCTCCACCAAGGGGATACTCACAATCGCGATATCATCGAGGAAAAAATCGCTGCTGTTACTATCATTGGTTGTCGCCTGAAAATGAAGCGTGACAAATTGACCGCGATAGGGGCTAATATCGACAAGACCGCGCTGCCACTCGGTTGTTGCCGATGTGCCACAAAGCAAATGGCTGGCAATGGTGGTGGTGTCAATTTGTACAACAGCCGTGTCCAGCCCACACTGATCACTCGAACGAATCTGGTAATAGTAGGTCAGATACACCTGCAATTCATCTGGGATGACCAGCGATTGTGCCAAATTTGAGGTTTCCAAATCTGCCCCGCCAAGCCACGCCAAATAGTCACCAGAGTGCGGTGGCACAGAAACCGTTGGGTCTGTCTCTTGGTGCTGCCATAAAATTTTGTCCAAGACTGTTTGTACCGTCGTTCGAGCAGCGGTAAACAGTGATTTCGCACGGTTTGTGGCACGCACATTGATGTTGGGAATTGTCCCGCCACCTGTATCCTGTGCGGGTGTTGGTGGCACATAGCGGGCAATCAGTGGATATCCGCTGGACGAATTTTGAATCCAGTCGCCCCCCTCGCTTGATTCAAACCCACTATTGCGCACGGGATTGGGCAGGGAGGAAGTTGGTGTCACTGTGGGTGTCATTACTGGCGTGGACGTTGGCTCGGATGCTGGTTCGTCAGTTTCAGGGAAGACCGCATCCGCAGGTGCCTCTATCGACACATCGTCCAAATAGAAGTTGCTGGGTTCGTCGCCATCATTCTCCAACCGAAACGTCAACTGCACCGTTTGCCCCGAAAATGGGCTGATATCGAACGACGCCAGTGTCCACCCTTCGGTAAAATTGTCATCGCACAGGTCATACTCCCCAAGAACAGTATTGTTGATACGCACCTCGGCACGGTCCTTACCACAGGCATCAAAGGAGTCATTTTGATAGTAGAAGTGTAACATCATCGCTGGCTCTGCCGAATTGCTGATGTCTGGCAGCGTCACGGTCTGTGACAACTCTGCCACTTCATTGTCCTCACTGCCCAACCAAACGGCGTAGGTCCCAGAGTTGGCGTCGGGTAGCTTGACCCCAAATTCGGTGATCAGCCCCAGATCAAGCGATGAACTCTCTGTCCAGCCAACCTCAAACCCCTGTTCAAAATCACCGTTGACAAGGATTGCGGGTTGGGCGGATGGCGTGTTCGTCGGCGTGACGGGGATGGTTGCTGTTGGCACAATCGTGCTTGGCGTTGCTGTTGCAACGACGGTCGATGTAGCTGGCGATGTAGCTGTCAATGTAGCTGGTGATGTAGGGAGGGTCGTCGGCTTAGGTGTGGCGGGTGTAAAATCATCGCCAAGACTGGTTTGTAGCCATGACGTATAGTTGCTGATTTTTGTATAGACGCCATAAAATCCCGCAAGCGCACAGCCCGTACCCCAGCTCACAATGCCCGCCTGCTTCCAGTTACCCAAACCATCTGGCACAACCAACGGACCACCACTGTCACCCTGACAGGAATCTTTGCCCCCTTCATCGTACCCTGCACAGAACATATTATCGGTCAAATTGTTGCTATAGTTGCGTACACAGGTTTTCTGCGTTACAATCGGCACCGAAACCATCTGCAACACATCCGCCGCCTCACCCTGCTCACTGGTATCACCCCAGCCCGTAATCGTTGCCAACTTCCCCGCATTGTAGAGCGCATCATCGTCCGGGCTGTTGACAAGCGACGCCAACGAGACACTCTCGTTGAGTTCAACAGGTGTACTCAACCGCAGTAGCGCAATGTCGTTGTTGAGTGGTGCGCCCTGCCCATACTCTGGATGAATGATGCCCTCCGCAATCGTGCTGACCTGTCGCCCTGTCTCATCGTTGTTGCTAAAATCATGAATGCCAGCCGTTACCTGAATGAGTGAAAAGTTATCGCCCAGATAGTCTGCATCGGTGACACAATGCGCCGCTGTCAACACCCATTCTGGGTGAATCAGCGAACCGCCACAAAACCGTCCATATTCATCAACGTTGGCACGATACCACTCATCATCAGTTGCAAGCGATACCTGCCAAGGCCATTGCCCCGGCTCGGCATCGCTGCCTCCGACGATATCGGGGGCAGTGTTATCAGGGGCAGTGTTATCGGGGGCAGTCTGCACAACCTGAGACATCACCCCCATGTGGTCGGCCTCAGCTATTACTTGTACCTGATTCGTCATCGACAGGTTGGCAATAAACAAAAATAGTAGAAATATGCCGATATAAATGTGTGATCGTCTCATAGATTGCAACTCAAAGTAATTTTTTATTGAACAGGAAAGTATAAAAATCGACCCCAAAACATGACCCAACTCTGGCTGAAAGCTGACGGTTGATTCGCTGAACGCTTTTTGACTAGATCGATATGCCACTTTGTTCCAATAAGGCGCGCAAACGTGCAATCTCACTCTCGGCAGTTTCACGCTCACGACGTTCAGACTCAGCCCGTTGAGCCTCTTGTTCAGCCCGTTGAGCCTCTTGTTCAGCCCGCTGAGCCTCTTGTTCAGCCCGTTTTTGAGCAGCCTCACGCTCACGACGTTCCGCTTCTGCGCGTCTTTGAGCAGCCTCACGCTCACGACGTTCTGCTTGCCGCATGAGTCGCTCTGTCCCCACATCGACCAGTGTTTCGCCCGTAACCTCATCTACAAAATAGACCGCGTTGTCTTTCAGTCCAATCCATAATTGAAGTTCCGGCAAATAGTATTTCCCCTCAGCATCCGATTTTGCAGCGATAGCACGTCCCGTTTCTGGATGTCTGTGCCATACGCCAATGGATGGGTTCTCTAAAAATTTGCCCTCGTCGTTTACCAACCAAATGACAATACTGGTCGGTATCTTGAGATACTCTACATAGAGTTGATGGCTGTTTTCATCTTTGGTTTCACTCGATGGCGAGACAATCTCCATCGCACATAACGGCGTTGGTTGCGTCTCTATATCATAGGACGACATCAATGCCTCTTCGTCTAGGGAGGGCACAATCAGTAAATCTGGGGCAACCCTCTCTCGAACATTTTTTTCGTTCCGATAGAGCAGAAAACTGTCCATAATGGGAAGCCACCCACGCTCTTTGCCAATGCCTTTCACATCGCTGTGCATACCACTCAAACGATCATTATGTAGAATACTAGCCGGCATTGACTCCTCCTCTGTCTGGTAGGCATACGGGTCTGTATCCCAATCGGCTGTGATGTAATCCGGTATCCATGCTGGACGTTCGCGCGCAATAGACTGACGCAGACGATCCTCCGGTGTGAGCGTCTGCGACTGTCTATCATCCCAATGTTTGATTCGGATGAGAGAAGGACGTTTTTGCTTTGTTTTTGCAGATGTTTTCTTTTTTCGTTTCTCTAGAGGCATGACCAGCACAGAAGAGTCAACACTTGGTTCAAGTACACGTTCCATTATCAATGCACCTCTCAAACATAATTATTTATGACAAATTACCTAGTTCCGCAGGATAGCACATACTTTCGGTCATGTCAAATGAGAGCCAGCCCCTAATACCAACGACTGATCCTGCATCCTTCGTTTCACGACCCGACATATATATCCAGATCTTCCGGAGGTATCGTTTTTTAGACCTTCGCCGTTAACGCACTATTATTTTTGACACCCACAATTTCACCAATCACTGAAACCGCAATTTCCTCTGGGCGTCGGCCACCCAAATTCAACCCAATCGGTGCATGAATCCGACTCAACTGCGCCTCAGTTGCACCAAGCTCGGTCAACGCCGCCACACGTTTGGCATGGGTCTTGCGTGACCCCAGCGCACCCAGATAGCGAATCGGACTCTCCAGCGCCTTCAAAATCGCTGGGTTGTCAATCTTGGCGTCATGCGTGAGGACGACCATGTAGGTGGCCTCATCCAGTCCAATGTCCTCCAACGCATCGGCAGGCCACTGTGTGATGAGCCTGTCTGCGTGCGGGAAGCGTTCTGGCGTGGCAAAGGCCCCGCGTGCATCCACCACAATCGTCTCAAAACCCAGTTCGTTGGCAAACGTAACCAGCGGAATGGCGATGTGAACCGCCCCAACGACGATTAACTTTAACGGTGGTGAGTAGACATCAATAAAGACTTCCACGTTTTGCGTGTTGGTTTCAGCTACAGTATTTTCTGCTAGCGTATTTTCGCTGGCATCCTCACTGTTACCGCCACTATCATCCCCTCTAGGGATACGGATACGAGACGACTTTTGTTGTGCCAATTGTTGCGCAGCGGCATTTGTGGTCGCCACATCCGCATCACCATCCCCCAATGATCCGACTGTAGACCCATCCGCATACACCAAGCGTTTACTCCCCATCATGGCCGCTGAACCTGACCCACCTGCGGACTCATCAGCGATCACCGTCGCCAGTCCCACCAACCGACCTGCATGGACCGCCTCGGC
Organism: Chloroflexota bacterium; assembly: GCA_039029935.1. GTDB lineage: Bacteria > Chloroflexota > Anaerolineae > Caldilineales > Caldilineaceae. The sequence continues at coordinate 7,379 of JBCCFC010000190.1, read as the reverse complement.
AAAATCGGCGGGCATATTGCTGGCGGGTTCCACAAAGACCTCAATATTGCCACCACAGGCCAGCCCCACCGTCATCGCCCACTCATCGGCAATGCCATACTCAACCAACTTGGGCTGCCCCAACGCCAGCACATCCAGTGCCTCCTGCACAACAGCCCCTTCCACACAGCCACCGCTGACCGAACCCGCCATCTCGCCCTGATCCGAGATAACCATCTTGGCCCCCAGCGGCTGCGGCGCAGAGCCATAGATTTTGACCACTGTCGCCAATGCAACGTCTTTGCCTTCATCTTGCCATTTGTTGATTTGTGTTAAAAGCTCTTTCATTTTGATTCTCTCTCCTTAGATACTGAAAACACTGATACGGCCAAACGCTGATGGAAAATTTATTCACCATATCAGTGTTTGGCCGTATCAGTGTTCTGTTTTACACAATCTATTATGCTTGCAAAAAATCCAATGCTGCTGCAATATCCTTGGCGCGCCGTTCCCCCTGCACAAGGTCAACGCGCGCTTGCACTGCTGAGGCCAATGGCGTGACAGGCGTTGTCGTAGTCGAAGCACTGTCAGTCAGAATATCCACACCATCCTTGGCGGCATTACCGCCAAACAGCACACGCAGTGTCTTGCTTTGAATACGCCCCTCCGCATTTGCCGATATCGTCTCATAGCGATCACCCGACAGCCTGTAACCCTGAATGCAATAGTTGAGCGTGTCCGTCCCTTCACGCAGCCCTGAATCGATGATGATATATTCCTGAATGCGTGCCTGCTCATAAACGGCAACTTTGTGGGTCAGGTCCGCTTCCACAAAGAGCGGTGACACAATTTCAATGATACAGACAGGGCGAGTACCTTCTTTTACTACATCAAAGACTGTCCGTGCCCGTTCTGGGTTGGCAACATGTTCGGCCACCATCAAATCGGGCATCGGCTCGGCCAGCCCTGCAATCCCCCAATGTAGCTTAAGTGACCGCCAAACATGCTGGTAGGGATTGTGCTGCACATGTGCTTGGAGTGTGGTGAAAAGGTGGGCAACATCGTTGTTGTGTTGAAGGCCATGTACAAAGGTATCATCCAGCGTTGGGTTGAGGAAATCATCCTGTGTCAAAGGCCGATAAGTGTAGATTGGCTGGCCTGTTTGGTTGTGATCGACAAACTGACGGTAGCCATATCGAAATTTCTCTTGTTTTAGTATCTCTGGTTGTTGTGTGTTCATGATGAAATTTGTTTTAAAATCACAGGCAACGGCTCGACTGTTTGATCGCTCAGTACAAATGCCTCTTTCAGTTGCGCAGTCGCTTGCTGCGCATCGTCATGTGTCGCCGCGTGAATCCAGCAGAGTGGCGTATCATGTTCTACCGAATCCCCCACCTTGACGTTGAGTGTAATGCCCACGCTGTGGTCAATGGCATCTGTTTTTGTGCGTCGCCCACCACCAAGATTAACCACCGTCATGCCCACAGCGCGAGCGTCGATTTGCTGAACATAGACACGTGTAATTCTCTCACCGGAAAGCGTGGGTATATCACCAGCAAACAACGCATCAATGACTGGTGCTTGGGGAAGCCGTTTGGGATTGCACACCTGATTGACATCGCCGCCCTGTGCCTCGACAAATTCACAGAACTTCTCAAAGGCCGCACCGCTGCTGACAGCTTGACGGACCTCGTGTAATGCAACGGCAACATCAAGCCCTGATTTACCCAACAGTAACATTTCCGCAGAAACCTTTTCGACGATATGCAAAAAATCGGGGGCAATTTTTTCTGTATCACCCTGCAACGTGACAATCGCCTCGTTCACTTCAAGAGCATGACCCACCGCATCGCCCAGCGGCTGGTTCATCTGCGTCATCAGTGCCGTCATTTTGCGCCCAGCCTTGGTCCCAATAGCCACCATCAACCGTGCCAACGCCTCGGCCTCAGCCACGTCGGTCATAAACGCACCGCCACCACATTTCACATCCAGCACAATGGCATCCGCTCCCGCCGCCAATTTCTTGCTCATGATACTGCTGGCAATCAGGGGAAGGCTATCCACCGTGCCTGTGACATCACGCAGCGCATAGAGATATTTATCGGCAGGTGCCAAGTCTGCGGTTTGACCCGCAATGACCAGACCAATCTGTTCCAACTGTGTCCTAAACTGCGCTTGACTTATATCGGCCTGCCACCCTGTAATGCTCTCCAACTTATCCAGCGTACCGCCCGTAAAGCCTAGTCCACGACCACTCATTTTGCCAACGGGTAGACCACAGGCCGCCACAATCGGTGCAACCACCAGCGTTGTTTTGTCACCAATGCCACCACTCGAATGTTTGTCTACGATGATCGGGGCTGGCTGCTGTTCACGCTGCTGACCTGTATGGAAATCTAACTGCTGACCGCTATTCGCCATTGCCAACGTCAGTGCTGTCGTTTCATCATCGTCCATACCCTGAAAGTAGACAGCCATTGCCCACGCCGCAATTTGATAGTCTGGAATCGCAGGACCACCTGTCTTGTTGTTCTGTGAAATCCCCTGCACAAAATAATCGATCTCCGCTGGGCTTAACTTTTGACCATTCCGTTTTTTGATGATAATTTCTATTGGATTCATGTTGAATTTTGAACTTGAGTATAGGAATAAAAGAGCAAAAAATATGTCTACAACAATTACAATTATCGGTGGTGGGCTGGCGGGAACAGAGGCGGCTTGGCAGATCGCCAATCGTGGCTATCACGTAAACCTCTACGAAATGCGCCCTGTGCGTTCTACCGAGGCACATATTACAGATAATTTGGCCGAACTGGTCTGTAGCAACTCTATGGGCAGCGTACTCCCCGACCGTGCATTGGGCATCCTCAAAAATGAACTGCTGGGATTGGGCAGCATGATTATCCGCACAGCCTTTCGCCATGCCCTGCCCGCTGGTGGTGCACTGGCTGTGGGTCGCGATGAGTTTGCCGAAGATGTCACCCAAGCCATGCACAACCACCCCAACATCACCGTCCTACGTGAGGAATTCACCGAGATACCCGATGGTCCAACCATCATCGCCACAGGTCCGTTGACCAGCCCTGCGCTAGCAGAGAAAATTCAGGCACTCACCGGGCAAAAATATCTCTATTTTTATGATGCAATGGCCCCGATTGTCAATGCCGACACCATCGACATGAGCCTTGCCTTTCGTCAAAGCCGCTATGATCGCAACAGCGATTTGGTGCCAGCGCAAAAGGGAACCAACACTGAAGGCGACCCCGCTGCTGATGGTGATTATATCAACTGTCCCATGAATCAGGAAGAGTATGAGGCGTTTGTCAACGCTTTGTTGGCGGCACCACGCATTGAATTGAAGACCTTCGAGAAGGAAATGGAGCGCTATTTTGAAGGCTGCATGCCTGTGGAAGTGTTGGCGAGCCGAGGTGTGAAGTCTTTGGCCTTTGGCCCCATGCGTCCCGTTGGCCTAACAGACCCACGCACCGGACGACGCCCTCATGCCGTTGTCCAGCTACGTCAAGATAATGTGGCGGGGACACTCTATAACATGGTTGGCTTTCAGACCAACATTCGCTGGGGGGCGCAAAAAGACGTCTTACAGATGATTCCTGGGCTGGCGAATGCGGAGTTTATCCGCTTGGGACAGATGCACCGCAATACATTTATCAACAGCCCGACACTTCTGCGTCCAACATATCAGTTCCGTCCACCACCGGAAAACCCCATGGTAGACCGTCAGGACCTCTTCTTTGCCGGACAAATCACCGGAACCGAAGGCTATGTTGGCAGCACAATGGGCGGTGTTGTCGCGGGTATCAACATGGTGCGGTTATTGCAGGATAAACCACTACTGGAGCTGCCACAGACCACCATGATTGGTGCGCTGTTACACTATATTACCAATGCAGAACCCAAAAGTTTTCAACCGATGAAGGCAAATATGGCATTGTTGCCGGACTTACCCAAGCGGGTTCGTAAGAAATTGGAGCGCTATGCCGCCTACGCGGAGCGGGCAAAGACAGATTTTGAATCGTATATTCAAAAGATGGATGTGGATGTGTTAGGGTGAAGACTCATAATTAATTGATGAATTGTTGAATTGTTAATAGGCATGCCAACTGAATCTCTCGGCTATAGTCAACACATCTGTCAATAACAAGAGGTTTAGGAAGGACTTGATAACTTTCTCGCACCAATCATTAACAGTTCATCAATTCAACAGTTCATCAATTCAACAGTTCATCAATTCAACAGTTCATCAATTCACAAATTTTAAAATAAAAAACAGGGATACCGCAGTTTGCCGTTCTGCGATATCCCTGTTTTTGAGTTATCTTTTTCCTGAGAAGAGATGAACTGCCGATGTTCATCTCTTCTTTTGTGTAGGCTTACTCGAACCTACGATTTAAGTCATGGTGACTTATTCCGCCCAAGTACAGCTGCTCATTGGCTTGCCATCAACGTAGATGCGTACATCGTCAAAATAGATGTTAGAGTTGATCTGCGCTGGTGACTGACCTTGAATCAAGACCATGATGTATCCGCTTGGTCCTGCTGTGACAGTGTTGACCATTTGCGCCCACTGACCACGAGTGTAGCCATTTACATAGCGTGCATCGGGACCTTCTGCATCTGGTTTCAGACCCATTGATGCCCAGTCATAGTCGTATCCATGTTGGTTGTGATCACCAATCAGGTAGTTGACTTTAACTGTGACTTCTGCGCCAGGTGTAACAGCCAGCATTGGGCTACCAAAACCACCCGCATATGGCTCTGTGCTACCAATCTTCGCTGAGTAACCCTTGTTGAAGTTGATGCCAGGACCAACTGAGCGTTCCAGTGAGAACGTAGTGTTCTTTGAGCGATAGTAGCCATCGTCCAGTGCAAATGGACCCCAACCGCCGTACCAGTCAGACCAGATGTCATTGTTAGAAGCACCGTCATCGACAGGTGGTTTCTTACCAATGGTTGACCAGCCGCTGCTTGTGTTGAAGTTGTTACAAACATCAGACTGTGGATACAGTGTCAAACCACGAGCAGCGTCGCGATTGTCAATGCGAACTGCATGAGTATCTGTATCTGGTGCGTTGCCGCCAACGTTCAACTGCTTGACATAGCGTCCTGGTGCCTCTTGGCTTGCTCCACCATCAGCCAAATCAGCTTCGATTGATTGGCTTGGTGCAACAACAACCACATCATTATAGATGCGATATGGGTTGATGACCATGGTGTGTGGAATGGGCTGTGGACTCATACGTGGCCCAATAATTGGTGTTGGTGATGATGCGCTCACTGCCAGCGCAGGAACCATCATTACCGCTGCCATCATAATGGCAAAAATAATTCGTGTCGTTCGGGTCATCTTAAGCTCCTTTTGCTTTGATGAATAAAATAAAACGCCGATAACAATATATATTAGTTAACCAGAGTGTTCTGGCGTAACCCAAGAATGATGTGCAATGTGCAAAAGATTGTGGGAAACAAGAACTGTGGGAAATATAGTTTGTTGTTTTGTGACAACATCGCAATGATTTTAGCAAAATTGTCTCGTTTGCACATCCGCTAAAAATAGGAGTTCTTTAAATGCTTTGCTCCAACAATCGCTCTACAACATTTGTCATGCAAAGCTATGCCGAATGATAGGGATGGTTTGTTTGCTTGGGTAAATTTAAACGTAATTTAGTATTCAGTAAGCCAGTATTTAATCTATCGGCTTCAGAATACTGACGCACTGAATACCGATTACGAATCTACTCGTTTACTGTCGAGTAACAACCATCAAATTAATGTTGGTATCTACAAGTCTCTGGACCAACTTTTCACTATCACCAAAATAAGCCCGATCATACTGCTGACCTTCATATTCACCTGTGAAAAGCCATCGCTTTGTATATTCCATGTAGAGCAACATGCCTGTTTGCAGATCATGACATGTTTCGCCTTCATAGACGGTTGTCCACCCATCACCTTCTTCGATCTCAACCGCATAGGGTCCATCACATTCAACAGCGATTCCTTCGGCCTCATTGAGTACAAAGACATTGGTTGCTGTGCGATCTTCTGTGCCAAGCCAATAGCCGTAGAGGAAATTATTTGAAAACTCCCCTGTGCGTTCAGAACCTGTGAAGCGATTGACTTCAAAGACCCATGCATCTTCTGAGAAACATGACTCACCCCACTGCACACGATGCTCAATCGGTAGCCATTGCTGGGTGTCGGTTGCCGCCGAGCCTGCCACCTGTGCGGTGACTGTTGCTTGACATGTACTGACTTCACAACGGTCTGAATTACAAGACCAGTCAACCAACCATTGGGCCGTCATTTCATTGGTTAATATTTCACTTTCGTCCACCACAGGCACGTCATTGGCTGCTATAATGGCATCATCACCTGCAACCTGCGTTAATTCTGTCGCCACCCATGTGTTGACATCTGTGCCATCTGCGCCAGGAATACAGCAGATTTGTAACCACTCGCCATCCTCTGTCTGCCCAACAACCTCGAAAATATCACCTGGATACCCTTTGCCAAGAATGGATGAATCCGTTGAAGGCGCATCGCGTAGGTTTGCCCGTGAGCCACCTGTATCAATTACAACCGATACAATTTCATTGGGGTCGGGTGTCGGCTCCGGCATGGGTGTCGGGACCAGATACGCATCCAGTGAAACAATATCACCGGGTTCTATCACAGCTTCTGTAATCACTTCGGGTATGGGTTGGATTGGCACCCCGGTGGCACAGCCAACCAATACTAAACCTATTGTTAAGGATAATGTTAATAATAATGTCACAAATCCAAATGTGTTCTTCTGATTGAATTGTGTATCATTCTGTTGATGCATTTCCATCTGAACACCATTTGAGAAGCAGGTTTCCATAGAGTTACCACCGTAAGTTTATCTAATACATTTGTATTATATCAAAGTTGAATTAAAATATCAAGATCGTCTATATGAAACTAATTTGGACTTTCAACATGAATTTTACGATAATTACTGAATCAACCGCTTTTCTACCTTAATATAATGAAAATTTACCTCAGACAAACGGTTCATGTCCGCTCCACCTACGAGACCGACTTTCCCTATAGGCAATATCACGTCTGAAATTTCATACAGCAATTGATTGTTATTAAGAAATCGCAAGGTTTGACCTGTGTCTTCCATACGGACGACATTCGATTTCCCTGCGTTTTGGATCGAATCATGATTGACCCAAGGTTGAATCGTTGACCACCCACCCTCATGTTGTAATTGAATCTGAAAACGACCTAAACTGTCAATGATAAATAGATAAAAATTACGATCATCCTGAAACCGTGAGACAAACCCTCCATATCCATTAAATGGTTCTTCGCCAATGACCAACTCAGTTGTTAACCAAACCGTTGTATTT
>JBCCFC010000189.1:0-14431 GCA_039029935.1 Chloroflexota bacterium | reverse complement strand
CTTGGGGGTATTTTACCCCTACTGCGGTCTACTGCGTGTAATAGAGATTGCTCACTCCGCGATTCAATGGGTAATTTATTTTGTGGAATGGCCTTATTGACATCTTGTATTTCCCTCTTTTTGTTTACTTGAGCTTCTTGTAAACAGGTGTGCAGATTGTAATCAATTCTAAGGGGGGTGTCAAGATAGATTCGTTTCAATGTTGATCAACCTCTCAGAAACAAATTGTGCGATCATTGAACAAATTTTAATAAGAAAGAGCCAGCCGACTCTTCTTGGCTAGCTCTTTCTTATAATACAATCTGCAAACATGATGCAATTTGTTAATTTTAGAGTTCAAATTTGCTAAATACAATTTTCGCAAAAAGGCAAAAGTCATATTTGCCTATTTTCTATTTTAAATTCGACTCCACCCAGCCGACAACGCTTGCCAGTGCCTCACCCAATTTACTGGCATCACGCCCACCAGCCTGTGCCATGTTGGGGCGACCACCACCACCGCCACCGATGATCTTGGCTGTGTCGCGCACCAAGTTACCCGCGTGCATACCACGCTTGATGACATCCTGTGTAGCTCCGGCAACCAGCATCGGTTTGTCGTTGATGATGGCACCGACAAGCACGACGCTACTACCCAATTTATCCCGGAACCAGTCGGTCATGTCACGCATGGTATCGACGTTGGCGGCATCCACCTGCACGGCCAGCACAGAGATGTCCTGTACCGTGACAGCTTCTGAGAGCAGCGAGGCACTCTCATTCTGCGCCAGTTTCTGACGTAGCTGCGCAATCTCTTTTTGAAGCTGTTGGTTCTGCTGATACAGACTATCAACAGCGGTATCCACTTCATCCGGCTTGCTGTTGAGTCGATTGGCGGCGCGTGACAAAATGTCAAAGCGCTCCTCGATTAACTTATCTGCTGTGCGGCCTGTCACCACTTCGATGCGGCGTACACCCGCCGCCGAGCTACCTTCGCTGACAATGCGGAAGTTGCCGATTTCGGCGGTGGCGTAGACATGTGTGCCACCACACAACTCCATGCTCACGCCTGTGTCATCTGGACCATCATACTCGCCAAAGCTAACCACACGCACTTCGTCGCCATACTTCTCGCCAAAGAGTGCCATGACCCCCTCGGAGATGGCCTGTTTATAGCTGGTCCAGCGAGTGTTGACATCATAGTTTGCCAAAACAATCTCGTTGGCATGATGTTCCATATCGGCCAGTTCTTTTTTTGTAACAGCCTTGGAGTGGGTAAAGTCAAAGCGTAAGCGTTCCGGTGTCACCAGTGAGCCAGCCTGATGCACATGCAATCCCAGCCGTTGACGCAACGCAGCATGAAGCACATGCGTGGCCGTGTGGTTGCGCATGATGTCCCAACGTCTATCTGTGTCAATGGCAGCACGCGCCTCATCACCGACCTTCACCGTGCCACTTGTCACCTGTCCTTGGTGGACAATCAGCCCTGAAATCGGGCGACGGGTTCCAGTGACCTCAACGGTCCAGACAGGCTCTTCCAAGTTCTCTGGGAAGTAGTAAATTTCGCCCGTGTCGCTGACCTGACCACCGCTCTCGACATAGAAGGCAGTCTCTGGCAGCACGACCTCGACACTTGCACCCGTATGTGCTTCCCCAACAGACGCGCCATCCACAATCAAGCCAACGACGGCAGTGTCTACTTCGGCGACATCCTCATAAATGAGGTGCTTGACACCATCATCACCCAATTTGTCAGTTGACTGTAACTGGCTCATCAACTCGCCATAGACAGCAACATCTTCAGCAACCATGCCCGATGCGCCCGCCTGACTCTTGAGCTTCTGCTCTTCCATCGCCTTCTGGAAGCCCTCTTCATCTACTGTGAAGCCATTTTCCTCAGCCACATCGCGGGTGATATCGACTGGGAACCCGTAGGTATCCCATAGGAAGAAAGCATCTCGCCCTGGAATCTCTGTCTTCTCTTGCGCACTCAATTTTGCCAGCAGATCATCCAGCATTGCCAGCCCTGTGGCGAGTGTGCGCTGGAATCGTTCCTCCTCATCCGTAATGGTCTGGAGAATAAAGTCTCGCTTTTCAGGCAAATCTGTGTAGTGACCACCCATCATGTCGATGACGGTTTCAGCGATTTTGTCAAGGAATGGTTCCTCAAAGCCAAGCTGTTTGCCAAAGCGTGCTGCACGACGCAAGATCATGCGCAGGACGTATGTGCGCCCCTCGTTGCCAGGCAGCACACCATCACCAATCAAGAAGGTGATGGTACGGCTGTGGTCGGCAATGGCACGGTAGCGATACAGATTTTCTTGGCGATGTTCATCGCTGGCGCCCAGAACCGCCTGAATCCGATCCATAATCGGGCTAAAGGCATCGGTGTCGTAATTGTTTTCTTTGCCTTGGAGGATGCTGGCAACACGTTCCAAGCCCATACCTGTATCCACGCTGGGTGCGGGTAGCGGAACCATTGTGCCATCCGCTTTCTGGTCAAATTGCATAAAGACCAGATTCCAGATTTCGAGATATTCGTCGTCCTCGTTGACCCCTTCGGGGACCTGTTTGTCCAGATCACCCCAGTAGTAGTGAATTTCTGAACAGGGGCCACAGGGACCTGTATCACCCATCGACCACCAGTTGTCCTTTTTGCCAAATCGCAGAATTCGTTCTGGGGCAGCACCAACTTCCTGCCAAAGTTTTTCAGCTTCATCATCGTCGGTGTAAATCGAGAACCAGAGTCGCTCTAGTGGTAGACCCAACTCCTCCACCAGCAGATGCCAGGCAAATTGGATGGCTTCCTTTTTAAAGTAATCGCCAAAGGAGAAGTTGCCCAGCATCTCAAAAAAGGTGTGGTGACGTGGGCTTGGGCCAACGTTTTCAAGGTCGTTGTGTTTACCGCTGACACGCATCACCTTCTGGCTGGTGACGGCACGGTTATAGGGCCGTTGCTCAACCCCCAAAAAGGTGTCTTTAAACTGCACCATCCCCGCGTTGGTAAAGAGCAGGGTCGGGTCGTCGGCGGGGACTAAGTTGCTGCTATCCACAATCTCGTGATTGAGTTCGTGGAAATAGTCAAGCCATAGCTGGCGAATTTCGTTCGTGGTTAGTTGTTTCATCACTGTTTGATTCTTTCTTGTTGAAGGGTTGAAGAGTTGAAGGGTTGAAAGGTGGAAAAGTTGAAAGGGTCAACGACATTGTCTCCCCGCCTCCCTATCTCCCTATCTCCCCGTCTCCCCGTCTCCCTACTGTCCAGGAATAATCAACTCCTGTCCGATATAAATGGTATTTTCGTTGTCTAATTCGTTTAGTTCGACTAATGCTTCTGTTGTGACGCCATATTGAACGGCAATGCCTGACAGACTATCGCCGACTTCGACAACATGGATTATGCTGTTGGCGATGATGATGTCAAGCTGTGAAACACCAGGAATAATCAACTCTTGACCGACACGCAGTAGGTTGCGGTCGGTAAGTTTATTGGCGTTGGCAATGGCACTGATGTCAACGTCATACTTGACGGCAATCTCGTACAGACCTTCACCTGGTTGCACAACATGGCGCACTTGGTCTTCGGCAGCAATTGTGTTGCCACCCGCAGATGGGTTGACGTTAAGCGCGCCAACGGCCCCTCCTGCTGGCGGTTGATATCCTGGAATGATGATTTCTTGGCCGACAAAAAGACTGTTGGGGTCTAATTGTACATTGCTAGCAATGATTTCAACGATAGGAACATCAAATTTAAGCGCAATGCCGCTTAGGGTATCCTTCTCTTCGATGACATATGTATAGGGTGGAGGCGTGGGTGTAGGCAACCCTTCAGCAGTCATCCCATCTGTATAGGGAATATCCAAAACCTGCCCCGTAAATATATTGTCATCTAACAAAAAGTTTAACCTTCGAATCGTTTCCATCTCCGTGTTAAACTTTTCAGCGATATATGAGAGCGACTCCCCTTCGAGTACAGTGTAGGCGATGGTCTTTGGAATTTCCACATCTGGCAACTCATCTTCAGGTGACTCATCATCCGTTGGATCTTCGCCATCTTGTGTGGCAACCACTGGCTCGCTCCCTGAATTATCACCGGCCCCCTCTTCGGGTGCAACATCGCCTTGTGGCAGCGCAAGTGGCGCATCTGCATTCTCTGATGCAGCCGTTTCGCCCTCAATGACGGGTGTTGGCTCAGGTGTTGGGCGCGACCGTGTACAGGCACTGACTATCATCAATACCGTGATACTCATCACCAAGAGAAGTAGCAGACACCGCTTGGGTGTGCGTCGCTGTCTCTCTACACCACTATAAACTTGTTGTGGGTTGGCATAATTGTTCATTTGCACAAATCTTACCTTTCTCCCGCTCAAATGGCAATCGCTTTTCGACTGAAGAACGAGTAATGGTTTGGTGGCATGATAGCATAGGGGGATGACAGATGCAAGCTTTGGTATGGGGAAATGGGGATGATTGTGTCCATTTAGGATGACGATAATACGCTCGATATAGACGCGCTCGCAACTGAACCAGCGGCTGATGACCAAATAGATGACGTTGATGACGTTGATGGGGTATTGCCAGCCAATCTATGCTTTTATTTGCCGATAATTAAGCGTTAATGTCACTGTGACCTGCGCTGTGAGTTCCAAGCAACCTTATCAAGTTCGCTGGAGATGTACGGTGATTTTGTGCGAAACATCCGCCCAAGTCTCCTCACCGACACAATGAGGGTTGATAACCAGATGGTGGAAATAGCGTCGCGCATTACCCTGCTTCACGAGTGGTGTCAGTTGCCATTGCGTGATGTCATGGTCTTCAATCAATCGTTTAACTTTTCGATAGGAAACAAGTTCATCCTCTGGGTCCATAAACACCAGCGTTGGGATGTTCAGGCAGTTTTGGTTAAGATTTTTGTGAAAGTGATCCAGTGCTTGGTAGAGCGCACGGAATGCATTTGTGCCCGTTAAGGTGTTGGCGCGGTAGCCGATGGACGCGCTTAGCTGGGTCGTGAGTCCGCGCAGTGCTTTGAACGGGTTGAAGGCATAGGTGTACCAGTGAACAGCCAGTGAGGGGGAGAACAGGATCATTTTGTCAAAATGGATATGTGGGTTCGATTGGAGCAAATCACATACCAAGAGCGCACCCATCGAATAGCCTACAAAAAAGACAGGTATGTGATGGTGTTCTTGGCTATACTGGACAACAAGCTCATAGGCATGGTACACCTCATCACGCCAAAGTTCATAGCTGATGGCTCGAAGGGTCTGCATTCTGGCCCAGTCATCAGAGACAGACGCCTTGCGTTCAAAATTGTCCCCATGTCCACGCAATGACAAAGCTAGCACATCAATACCTGCCTGAGTCAACAGATTGATAATGTGGTCCATTTTGGCTGGTCGAAAATTGAGGCCGTGTATCACCAGCGCAACCCCGTTGACCTGTTCCCGATCTTCTGCAAAATACCATTTATGCGCGCCGTTGTTGATGCAGTTCATGAAATCCTCGCTAAAGCCAAAGCTTCTTACAGGAAGAGCAGGAAGGTTCGGAAGAGCATTGATAGCCATTCCGAACCTTCTCGCTCATCCTGTTGATTTTTGTGTTCAATGTTATGATTGATCTAGTTTAGCGAGGTCGGCACGGAATCATCGTGATTTTGTTTTCAATTAATGATGTTTGTACGGATATTACCAAAGGCGATATGAGGGCCATCTAGTCACTAAACAAACGGCGCAGCCACCATAATCCCGGATACTCTCCACCAATCGCCAATTGACAGACCTGCTCATAGAGCGCATATCCATTGGGGCTGTTGGTCATGATGACGACACCACTGCCTGTTTCCCGAAAACCAGCCGCAAACGCCGTAAAGGTGAAGTTATCGCCCCAATGCCAGAAGGAGTCATGTGGTTCTTGATGCTGAATACCCCAACCCAAGCCCCACGACACACGCTCATCCGTGGGACTATCTAGGTCAGGCCATTCCTTATGCCAAGGAGCGGAATCATTCACATAAATCTGCGGTGCTAACATCAAATCGGCGATGGTGTCATTAGGATTCATCATCGCCACCATAAACTTGGCAAAATCGGTTGGCGTTGTGTGCAGACTGGCTGCGGACCACATCGTGTCCATATAAAACTTGTCAGCGGGTTCGCCTTTACGCTTGTGGCCTGTGGCAATGGATGGCTCATTCTCTTTCGACCAAATATAGGTACTCTTGGTCATGCCCAGCGGTTGCAAAAGGGACGACTGCATAAAGTCTTCGCCCAACTGTCCTCTGATCTGCTCAATCACCCGTTGTAAATACATATACCCTTCACCGGAATAGGAGAAGCGTGTATTCGGATCGAGTCGAATCTTGAGCGTTTCATCTTTACGCGCCCAGTTGGGCAACCCGCACATGTGACACAACACATTGCGCATCGTGATCAGCGGCAGACGTGGGTCATCTTTGACATCTGGCTCAAACTTATCATATGGCTCTGACAAATAGGAAACCAAGGGTGTGTCCAAATCGATCACATTTTGTTCATGCAGCTTGAGCGCAGCATAAGCGAAGGGTGGTTTGCTGAGTGAACAGCCTTCAAAATAGGTTTCTGTGGTGACAAGTTCCTTGGTACGCAGGTCTAACACGCCGAAACCATCGGTCCAAGCAATCTCTCCTTCATAAATAAGTGCTATGGACAGACCTGGGACGCTTACTTCATTCATTAATTCTGGGATGCGCTGGGTGAGTTGGTTGATAGTTTGGTTGATATTCATGCTGATTTTATTCCTTTCAATCATAATACTCTTCTACGTTTGATTTTTAGGCTAGATTTGTCTATAATGCCACGAGAAACTACTTACCATATGATGCGTTTGTACAGGTTGTGACACGAAACTATGAGTGAAAACAGGACATATCAAGAGACACACCCTTGGTTGACATTTCAAGTAGACCTTCGCAAGGTCAATTTCAATCTATGGTTCTTGCTCGGTGCAGTGCAGGCCAAGTGTGAACAGGTAGCAGGTGTACCGCTCTTGCCTGATGTTGCAGATGAATTGCACCGGATTTTTCTTGCCAAAGGTGCATTGGCGACAACGGCCATTGAAGGCAACACACTATCTGAACCCGAAGCCTATCAACTACTCAAAGGGGAGCTGAATTTACCACCCTCGAAATCTTATTTGGGGCAGGAGATTGAAAATGTAATTGCCGCCTGTAATCTCATTGCGGACGATATTTTTTCAGGTACACCGACAACGCTGACCTCGGAAAAAATCCAGGAATTTAATGAACTGATCTTGAAGAATCTGCCGCTCAACGAAGATGTCTATCCTGGACAAATACGAACCCATCAGGTTATGGTTGGTCGTTATCGAGGCGCGCCACCTGAAGATTGTGCCTATTTACTCCAACGCCTTTGTCAATGGCTAAACGAGGATTTTACACCACCCTCGACACAGACAAACCCGAGCGGGTATAAAATTGCATTTGGCCTGTTAAAAGCGATTGTTGCACATCTCTATATTGCATGGATACATCCCTTTGGTGATGGTAATGGGCGAACGGCTAGGATGCTAGAGTTCCAGATTTTACTCTCGTGTGGTGTTCCATCGACTTCGGCACACCTATTGAGTAACTTTTATAACCAGACGCGAACTGAGTACTATCGACAGCTAGATTATGCCAGCAGGTCGGGTGGAGACATTGTTCCCTTTGTCCAATATGCCATGCAAGGATTTCTGGACGGTCTCAACGAACAGTTACAGATGATTGAAGAACAACAATTGCATGTCCACTGGGTGAATTATGTACATACCCAGTTTCGGGACATGGAGGGCGCAACCGACATTCGGAGACGACGCTTAGTACTCGACCTAACTGAGCAAGATGGACCTGTCCCTATCACAGAATTACGGTATATCTCACCACGCATTGCCGAGGCATATGCGGGCAAAACAGACAAAACTATCCAACGTGATGTCAATACACTTGTACAAATGAATTTGATTAGAAGAACAGGCAAAGGTATTCAAGTTCGACAAGAATTGATGTATGCCTTTTTACCGACAAGTAACTTATGAAAAACTCTTTTTGGCAAACGCTACCAAAACCAATCATCGCCCTAGCACCAATGGATGGCATCACCGACCATGCCTATCGGCACATCCAAAAAAAGTATGGCAACCCATCACTGGTCTTCACCGAATTTGTCAGCGTGGACAATATCTGCTCGTCACGCTATACACGCTTTTTGCAGCCCTTTCTCTATGACGAGAGCCAGCGACCCATCATCGGTCAAATCTATGGCCATATTCCGCATCTCTTTCGTCAATCGGCTGTTGTTCTCTGCGAGTTAGGCTTTGATGGCATCGACATCAACATGGGCTGTCCAGCCACGAGCATTGCCAACCGAGGCGCAGGAGCGGGGCTGATTCGCAAGCCAAAATTGGCGCAAGAGATTGTGCGTGAGACGATGGCGGGTGTTACCGATTGGCGCAATGGGATGACGTCGGCAGACTGCTCCGATATTCGGCAAGCGATGGCGACCTATGTGGCCGAACAGCACAGCAAATTGCCCATCAACTATCGCGGTGATGCAGGTAGGCAACGTGTAATTCCTGTAAGCGTCAAAACACGGATTGGCTATGACGAGCCGGAGATTGACGAATGGGTTCCTGCACTGCTCGAAACCGGACCTGTTGCTATCAGCATTCATGGGCGCACACTCAAACGCAAGTACGCGGGCGATGCCGATTGGGACCCGATTGGGCGTGCGGTTGAATTGGCGCAAGATAGCCCCACCTTGATCTTGGGCAATGGCGATGCGCAGTCGATGACTGATGCGAAACGGCGTGTGGGTGATTATGGTGTGGATGGCGTGTTGATTGGTCGCGCGAGCTATGGCAACCCCTTTGTCTTTCAAGAAGAAGAGGCTCTAGACTTTGCATCAGAAGAAGCATCCGACCTATTTTTACGCATCGCGGTTGAACATGCGCAGGTCTATGAGCAGATGTTTACGCAGTATGAACGCTATTACTTTCGACCCATGCGCAAACATCTTGGCTGGTATGCGCGATTTGCTGGGCATGGACATGAGTTGAAGAAGCGGTTGCATCAGACGGAGTCAGCGGGGGAGGTTGAGACGATATTGGCCGATTATTTAGCGCATTAAGCCAGTTTTGCTTTAATGCTATTGACCAATCCGATTCTCAGCAAAAAATCGCAACACATCCTGCGCAGTCTCTTCGGGTCTTTCAATCATCGCCATGTGGCCGACACCCTCATAAATAATGAGTTCGCTGTCTGGGAGCAGTTCATCAAACCGTCTGGCAACTCGCTCTGGCACAACCGCATCCACATCACCATGCATGTAGAGAACAGGAACCGTAATTTCCGCTAGACGATTTTCTAAGTCACGCGGGTCAGCCGTCGTGGGGTCAATCCACTGTCGAAACATCAGGATATTGGCCTCTCGGTTGCCTTTGTGACGGATGATGCGTCCGAAATAGTCGATAAACTCATCGGTCAACAGTGATTTATCACCAATCAGTGTATTCAGTGTGCTACGGATAACGCTCGGACCAATAAACTTGCTGACAATAAGTTCAGTAGTTGATAGTTTATTATAATCTGGATCGCTAGGCAGTACGGGAGTTTCATCTGAAAACAGCGAGGTGTCATAGCCCTCTTCGCCGTTGGGGATGCCTTCGGAGCCAATCAGAATTAACGACTCCATCTTTGCCGGATGATCCAACGCATATTGCAGGGCAAGCCCGCCGCCCATCGAGTTACCAGCAACCGAGAATGTGTCAATGCCCAGTTCCTGCATCAACAGATCAGTCGTTTCGATCATGGTTGCTCTGGTATAAACATTTTCTGGCAACTGACCTGTGAGACCGTGTGCAGGTAAATCCAATGAGATAAGACGATAGGTCTCGCCCAGATAGGGCACCCAGCCTTCCCAATTGTGGAGCGAGCCAAACCCACCGTGCAACATCAACAGCACATGACCGTCAGGGTTGCCGTCATCGCGATAATGAACATCGGCCCCGTTGGACAATTTGATAAACTTGGATTTGTCGTTGATGTAATTGGATAGCTGTTCTCTCGATAGATCAGGTTTGTAAAAGATTGCCAAGGCAACCACTGCGCCAATGACAATGACTGCTACGATGGTCAGTACAATTCTTGTTATCATAATGAAATCCTCTCTGTTTATTGGTTTGTGTTTAACATCGCTTCAATGGTTTCGCTAAACTCATCAATCCACAGGTGTGCATCGTCAATCACACCAGATGGCACACCAAAACGCATCACTGTGCGACTCTCATTGGTGTATGGTCGCCATTCATCTGTGTTGGGTACGCTTGGTTGACCTGTCCATGCAAATGAAGTAAGTGCATCTATCATGTCATTTGAAAGCTGTTGCGGCGGATTTTTGCCCACGGTACCCACATCATCGGCCAATGAACCAAAGAAAAAGGCAAGATCAAGTGCATGAAATGCCCCTAGCTCTGGGAATTCCGGCGATGTCCAATCAAAGAGATATTGATAGACAGGCGCACCGCCGCTACTATACTCCCGCCATAGTATGTGATGGGGATAGACCATGAACGCAGCCGTCAGTGTATCCAGATAGACATCTTTCTCCGCACGATTGGGGTTTTGTTGCCGAATGATATCGACCAATTCCTCAACCTGAGTCTCGTTAAGCCCGATACCACCCAGATAACCAACCGCCATCTTGCGCTCTTTATCGTCTTCATCTGGCATTAAGAGCGTAAAGAAGTGATATTCCTCTTTTGTCGTGCCATGCATCAGCGGCTTGCCGCTTACACCTGCCCGCCGCAAACTATCATGGGTTGGTTTGGGCAAATCGATCAATGCTTGCAAATCGGGTAGCCCTTGCTCGGTTGCGTAGTCGATGAGTTTTTCTTGTGCAGACAGCAACTCACTGGTTGATTTGGCCTGCATTTCGCCGAGAGTTGTCACGCCAAGAAGCTGCATATATAGTGCAGTCACATCACGTCTGTTAAAGGCTGCTGGTCCAAGTGTATACACACCGCTCATCAAAATGGATTTATGAAACAGCGGCTCTGCTTCGGCTCGTTGAAGCAAGGTCGCGACCGAGTAGGAACCTGCTGATTCGCCGTAGATGGTCACGTTTTGAGGATCACCACCAAAGTTGATGATATTGTCTTGAATCCATTGCAATGCTAGCAGTTGGTCCAGGGTGCTGTTCTCGGCTGAGTCCTGTACATCCTCTCCACCCAAATGGGACACATCGAGCCGCCCAAAGACCCCCAGCCGATATTGAATCGCAACGGCCACCACATCACCCCGTGCTGCTAGATATGCCCCGTTGTATTTTGGCTCACCCGCACCACCTGAATGCAGGCCGCCGCCATGAATAAAGACAAGCACAGGACGCTTCTGCTCATCCAACGCAGGTGTTGAAATCGACAACCACAAACAATCTTCGGATTGCCCACCCGCCCAAGTGCCCATGTAAAACTCATCTTTTTGCACACAACGCGGACCGACATGAGTCGCATCCAACGTCCCTTGCCAAGGCTCGGCTGGTTGTGGCGATGCATATCGTAACCCCTCAAGTGGTGGTTGAGCAAAAGGAATGCTCGCAAACTGAATGACACCATTCGGGTGACGACCACCCAAAACAGGTCCCTGCGTGGTTTGCGTCACAAGTATGCTATCAAGATTATCATCATCAGCCTGATGTAATTCCATGTTGAGGAGAATGGGTGTTATGTAATTTTGGTTGTACCACATTTGCGCAATATATGCTAAGAATACAATAGTCCCTGTGCCTAGTAATAGATATTTTATCATTTCTTGAGTACCTCTTTAATTTTGGTTTGTTGTATAAATGCAGGCTCTATATGGTTCATGCTATACACTACCTCAAACAACGGATAGGATAGAGAAGTCCGACTTCTGAATTTGGGGGCAGTACATAAATTAGCGTTCTGCTAATTTAATGATATAACAATAATTATAACTTGTCAAGACATAAATTAGCAAAACGCTAATTTATGTCTTGACAAATATATATAGCTAAGATTTAGTACCTTTTCAGCTAAATAATCCGGTATTTTGCGGAAATTTAAGCTAGTTCTCTGTACCTGTCTGAAGTGTTTGTATAAGCGTAGTGGCAAGCATCCGTGCTGCTAGAATTCGTTTTCGCGCAAAGCCGAAGTTGATCATGACCGAGCTGCCATAGGCCATCGTCATGATGGCATAGGCAACCGCTTGACACGCTTCCTCGGACGCCTTTGGATAGAACCGTTTCAGCACATCAGCAATACCATTTTCCAGCGTCGAGTATGCCTCAAGACACAACGAACGTAGACGTGCATCATGCGCAGTCTCAGCAATCAAGGCATCCAGAATAATTTCATCGTTGGGTGTCTGTCCAGGCCATTCATCAAAGAAGTAATCTAGGAGCGCGTCGATATCAGGTTGTGGATTTTGCCCGCTGAAATGCGCTTGAAATCCTTCACGGTAGTTTTCAATAAAGCGTTCCATCAGGGCGGAGAGCAAATCGTTAAAGTCGCCAATATAGTGGTGAATGATGCCGCGATTCACCTTTGCGGCTTTGGCAACCTTGGTGACAGAAGTTTTCGACAGCCCTTGCTCAATAATACAGCGTTCAAAGGCGTCAAGTATTTGGTTGCGTCTCTCGATTGTTAGTTCAGGTCGTCCCATATCATTCCATCAATCAGTGATTGGTGTGAGATTATCGTTTGAAGGCTTCCAACCTCAAGTAACACGTTGGCGGCAAAAACACAAGAACCTTACTCATCCCACCATCCAATCAAAATCCCCATACCATCCTCAAACTTCGAGCCATACCGCCAACCCGCCTCTTCATACGTCACCGTCACGCGATGTTTACGCATTCGTAGCCAACGAAACAGCTCTTCATGCAACCGCCGCCGTACATCCTCGTGTTCAGGGGACTCGCCCAAATCGTTCTGCTCATCGGGGTCGTTGAGCATGTCAAAAAGCTGTGGTCGAAATCCTTCATAGAGCGTGTACTTCCATTGAGCATCGCGGATCATATAGGCCCGTGCCTCTTCGTGTGGGATATTCAGTGTGCGCCACACATCACGTCCATTAAAATTCATCTCAGAAACGGCATACTCACGCCATGTAATATCCTGTTCTCCATGTAATAGCGGACGCAGCGAACGACCTTCGAGCAGATGACTGTGTGGTTCAAGCTCACCGCCAGCCGTCTCGATAAAGGTTGGGAGGATGTCAATTTGCTCAACCAAGCGCGTTTCGGTTGTGCCGCGTGTGGCATCGGCTTCGGGTGATGGGTCATAGACGATGAATGGTACACGGGCAGCACAGTCATAGGGCAGGTCCTTCTCACCAGCCCAGTGATCGCCCAGATTATCACCGTGATCGCTGGTAAAGACGATGAGCGTGTTGTCAAGCAGCCCGTTCTCACGCATGTAGTCCAGTAGCCGCCCAAATTGATCATCCATCTGCTTCACCAACCCCATGTAGGCAGGGATGATGGTCTCACGTGCATTTTTCTTGGACCAGACTTTACTCAGACGTAGCTCATGATACGCGGCTATCATTGGATGTGCATGTTCTCGTTCCGCTTCGGTGCGGTTGGCGGGCAGCATATCTTCAGCGGAATACATGTTGTGATAGGGGGTAGGGGCGACATAGGGCCAGTGCGGTTTGAAATAGCCTAAGTGTAAACACCAAGGTTCACCCACCTCCGACATCTTATCCATAAACTGCATGGCACGGTTGGTCACATAGGCGGACTCTGAATGCTCCTCTGGCAGACGCGAAGGGTATTTGGAATTGCTCCAAATCCAGCCATTGCGAACATTGCCCTCATCATCAATCACGGCTTGGGTGTAGTCATGCCAAGGGTTTTCGCCTTCATAGCCCTGTTCGCGCAGGTATTGATTGTACTTCAAGCTTGGGTCAAGCAGACGATACGGATGGATGCCTCGGTCAAGATCATAGGGGTCAAAATCACGGTGGGCAAGCTGCTTCCCCGTATCACTCTTCGAATCAACGCCCAAACGGTTCATGCCCGTGATATCGGGACGATGGTCGGTCTTGCCCACAACCGCTGTTCTCATACCCAGAGGTCGCAGATACTCACCCATCATTTTTTCGCCAATAGGCACGGGGTCCGTGTTCCACATGGCTCCTTGGGATGACATGTAACGGCCTGTGGATATGCAAGCACGAGACGGACCGCAAACAGGCGCTTGGCAATAGGCGTATTCAAAACGTACGCCATTTTCGGCCAGCCAGTCGATGTTGGGTGTGTGGAGTGTGGGATGACCATAACAGGAAAGATAGTCCCACCGCAATTGGTCGGACATCACGAATAAGATATTTTTTGTCATATTGATTTGTGTGTACGCAGGTTGTTAGATTGGTCCAATGATTGAAAAATTAATTTTT
>JBCCFC010000188.1:0-14443 GCA_039029935.1 Chloroflexota bacterium | reverse complement strand
GTTCAATCCCTATAAGTATATCACAGCCAAAGCAAAAAGGGATGATAAAAATGTGTGAAACACATTTTTATCATCCCTTTTCTCTATCGCTCGTGCAGAGTGTTGGGCTACACTTCCATTACCAACGGCAAAATCATAGGTCGACGTCCCATTTCTCTCGAGGCAAAATTACTCAAGGCATCCTTAATCTTGGCTTCGAGCAAGTGCTGTGACGTTCGCTTCTTGATCACCCGCAGAACCGCCGAACGTGCCCGTTGAAGTAGGTCCTCATTGTCGCGCATGTAGACAAAACCACGACTGATGATTTCAGGACCGTAGATGATCTCACCATCATACTCATCCAATGCCAGGATACAGACGATAAAGCCATCCTCGCTCAGGTGACGACGGTCACGCAATACAACATTGCCGACATCACCAACACCCAAGCCATCAACAAACACATGACTGGCAGGAACAGTCTCGCCCCACTCCATGTCAATCTCGCCTGAGCCATCAAAGTCGCCAAACTCAACCACCTGACCATCTTCGATGACAGGCGTATATGCGTCATGGATACCCATCTCTTGTGCCAGCCGTGAATGCAAGACCAGGTGACGATATTCACCATGCACAGGGATGAAGAATTTTGGACGGGTCAACTCCATCATCTTGCGATAATCATCATGACCACCGTGACCACTGACATGGACATCGGCAATCGCATGATAGACGACATCCGCCCCTTGGCGGAATAGATTATCCAGTGTACGGTTGAAGAGTTCCTCATTGCCTGGAATCGGTGTCGCACTCAACACCACTGTGTCCCCATGTCGCAAGGTAATCTGCCGATGATCATCGACGCTCATGCGCACCATCGCACTGGTCGGCTCGCCTTGGCTACCTGTGGCAATGATAACCACCTTGCTATCGGGCAACCCTTCCATCTCCGACGCACTCAAAAGGTCTTCTTGGGTGATGTCAAGATAGCCCAATTGGATGGCAACTTTGACATTGTTGACCATTGAGCGGCCTATAACACCCACACGACGCCCTGCGCGTCGTGCGGCG
The DNA here is from genome assembly GCA_039029935.1 of Chloroflexota bacterium. Lineage (GTDB taxonomy): Bacteria > Chloroflexota > Anaerolineae > Caldilineales > Caldilineaceae. The sequence continues at coordinate 13,393 of JBCCFC010000188.1, read as the reverse complement.
GTAATAATCTGTTGGACACGGCCTTGGTTGCTGGCAAAGGTGGCAAAGAGAACACGCCCATCCGCATTGTCAAACACCTCATCCAACATTACGTCTAACGAGCTTTCACTGGGGGTGTGTCCTTCCTGCTCAATGTTTGTGCTATCTGCCATCAGCAATAACACACCTTCGTCCCCCCACCGTTTCAGCTTGTCTTCCTCGGTCGGTTTGCCATCCACAGGTGATTCATCAAATCGATAATCGCTGGTATGAATCACACGGCCTGCTGGTGTTTGAACACTTAGCCCCACGCTATCGGGGAAGCTATGACAGGTGTGGAAAAATTCAATAGTAAAAGGGTCCAACTCCACAACAGATTCAGATGTGATCACATTGAGAGGAACCTGTCCCACCAACTTATGCTCTCGCAGCTTGCTCTCAAACATCCCCATCGTCAGAGCGGTGGCGTATACAGGTGCATTCAAGCCCTCCTCAATCATATAGGCCAATGCCCCGATATGGTCCTCATGTCCATGTGTCAGAAAAATACCCTGCACCATGTCAAGTCGATCAAACACATACTCGGCATCCGGAATAATGATATCAATGCCATGCATATCGCTGGTCGGAAACATCAACCCTACATCAATAAGGATGATACTATCCCCCGACTCCAGCACCATCATATTTTTACCAATTTCACCCAGCCCACCCAGCGGAATAACACGCAGCAGTGGCTCATTTGTATGCGGCCCATTTGTATAATCATTCGATTCGCTCATCTATATTGCTCCTTTTCACGACAAAACAGTCTAATGATTCCACAAAACACCCTCGGTTTATGAATATCACTAAACTTACTCTTTAAAAATATATTTATGTCTATCTTGGACTGTACTTTGTCGATCTGTAGAGCATAGCAGTCGCTTGGCAATATGACACGAAGTCAAATATTACCAACCGTGCAGCCCACTCAACCACGCGTATCTATAGACTGTAAATACACGTGGCCGAATGGGTCAGTTTTGCTAGATGAGATGTAGAAGTCAGAAGAAGACCATTGCGTTTTTTACTAGAGACGGTGCTAGGTGAGAAATCGCGCTTCGCACTCAATACCATCTCTAATATCTATGCTGAATCTTCATGATTGGGTTCATAGTCTGGATCACCCGGATGGGGTACACCAGGTGGCAATCCCTCGCCATGCATCGCTTTTTGATTGGCGCGTTTTGCGCGCTCAATCAACGGTGGCAGCACCTGGAGGTCTTGCTCAAACGCCACTTGCCATTGTGGGTTGCGCAAAGCTGCCGCAGGATGAAACATCGCCAGCGCAACTCGACCGCGCCCAATGTTTTTGATTTGACCATGAACCTTGGTTATCTTACCATTTTTGAACCATCGTTGCATACTAAAACGACCCAATGTTACAATGATGCGTGGGTTGATCAACTCGATTTGACGCTCCAGATAATCACTACACGCCTTTAACTCGCTTGGCATTGGATCTCGGTTGTTGGGAGGACGACATTTGACCACATTCGTAATGTACACATCCTCACGCTGAATGCCAACCTTATTCAACATCTGGGTTAAAAACTGACCACTACGCCCCACAAATGGACGTCCTTGTTTATCTTCATCATACCCAGGTCCTTCCCCAACAAACATCACAACCGTCTCGTAGTCCCCCTCACCCGGCACTGCATTTGTACGATCACGGCTTAATGGACACAATTCGCATGAACAAATAGACGCCTCCAATTGTTGGAGCGCATCCCGTCGTTCAATTTGCTGTTGTTCAACTGTTATATATTCTGACATATATCTTTTTTTAGTTGGTTAAAGAACCTGAATCAATCATTCACAAAATCTCTTAGAATTTGCAATATCGTAAAATCTCTTGAAGGACATTCAATCTATTTCAACTATAAATAATCTACATTCAAACAATCATTTTTTAGCGTTTATCATCATAAACAGGGTATCATATTATTGTAAGACAATCAATTATATCATCAGACTGACCATCTACCGAATTCATTTAAACAAATTTATGAAAATAGTAGGATTGAAATGTTATGGTTACATTTGCCGAATTAATAACCGAGTATACCCAGCGGGCTGGTATCAGCGATTCCGAATTAGCACGCAGTATTGGTGTGCGCCGCCAGACTATTTTCCGCTGGAAAGAAGGATTGGTGCAACGACCGCGTAACAAAGACGATGTGCTTGCCTGTGCCAAGAAACTGCGATTGACACCAGAAGAGCGAGACACGTTACTCATTGCGGCTGGGTTCCCGCCAATGGAGCCGCCTTCGCTCACATCTACGACACCATCTGTCCCGCCAAGCAGCCACTTGCCGAATGTGCCGCTAGACATGCCTGCACATGGCACGAAACCGAAGGCATCAACTATAGATTCGCCCTCTGCCAAGCATGACACATCTGATTGGCGTCAAAACTTTAGCCCCGATACTGATAAAAGTACTGAGCATGACACAGAAAAAGATAGCCCCCAAGATATTGACAATCCTGACACGCAATTAGATTTACCGTCCAGTATATCATCTTCCAATGAGCAAGTTGGCAAGCCTGATGACGATTTAAACAATAAAAACGCAACAAATCAAAAAAATGCATTACAAAAAGATGTAGACGGTTTGAATTCCAGCCAATCTGTCTATGAACCCGCCACTGAATCCGACGCTGAATCCGAAGCTGACCCCTCCGCACAATCTGCCGCCCATCCACCTGCACCACAGCCACAACCTGCCACACAAACATGGCAATGGGCTATTGTCGGTGTTGGCATTGTGTCCATTTTAATTGCACTGGCGTTGATTTGGCGATTGGGCAGTGAGAACGGAGGACAGAACCCCATACCTTCTATGACGGATACACCACAATCTCAGATTACACCGACGAATAGCACAGCAACAAACACGGCAACTCCTGCGGGTGTCCAGCCAGTGAATGATCCACCTGTGCCAACCCCAACAATGATTGTTGCAGCAGAGGGCGAAATCTTGGTATTGGTGGCGCGTTTTGTCAACTACACATCCGACCAAGGGTATAACGTGGCTGGGCGTGTGCAGGAGGCATTGCAGTTAGAGCTAGAGACGGTTGAGGGGGTACTCGCCAATACACAGGTAGCCGTGATGTCAACAGTGATTGACAATAAAATAGCAGCAGCAGATGTCATTGCGCAGAGCCAAGCAAGCATGTTGGTTTGGGGTGAATATGACAGTGGGCGTGTGCGGGTTAATTTCACCATGAAGAGTATCAAAAATGATAAATCCATCGAATCTGAATGGGTGCGTCTGCTTGGTTCCCCCGATGAACTCTCCGCGGTGATTAACCTTGAGGTGGTCGAGGAAACAAGAACTTTGGCCTTGCTTACATTAGGGCGGCTGTATCAAGATTTACAGGAGTATGAACGTGCCCAAGCCACACTGATACGTGCGCTGGAAAATGCCGCAGATACACCTCTACTTATTCAAAATATCCAGCAGGATCGGAATAATGTTGCGGTAGAAGCGACCGAAGACGAATCAACCGAAGAGGAAGCATCCGAAGATGCACTAAACGTGATTAAGCCAGACGGACAGGATGCTTCGGGTGATGAAAGACTACGTAGCCAACCGCTGGACATCTTTGTAGATGATGACACGCTGGCAACCATCTATTTTCATCTTGGCTACGTGACCGAGAAGTTGGTCACAGAGGGTGAGCCAGCCACCTATGTCAATGTCAACAAAGCGATTGACTATTATTCACAGGCAATGATGCTCAAGCCTGTGTGGGTGAATGCGCGCTACAATCGTGGCAATGCCTATATGCAGCGGGCACAGTTAAGCACCGATGAAGAGGCCATCAACGCAGACCTAGACCAAGCGATTGATGATTTGGGCAAAGTGATATTGGCGAATTCTAAGAAGCGCCAAGCCTACCTAAATCGTGGTATTTCCTATTACATCCGGTATAAGTATAGCGACGCTAACAGCGATATCGAAGCAGCGATTGCCGATTTCACCAAAGCAATTGAACTGGCCCCAGCACAATTCCGAGGCTACTACAATCGCGGGTTGGCCTACATCCGCAGTGGCAATCCTGATGATGAACAGACGTGGCAGGATGATTTCCACAAGGTGCTTGAACTCAACAATGATTACGCCAGTGCCTACAATGGACTCTGTTGGGGGTATGCATTGGCACAGCAGCCTGAAACTGCCTTGCCCTATTGTGAGCAAGCCTATGAGCTCAGTCAAGCGGGCAATGTGCATGACAGCTTTGGGCTGATTTATGCCCAGTTAGGCAAAGTGGACAAGGCGCAGGAGGCATTTGAAGCCTATCTTGAGTGGCTCCAGACACAGGGCGAAGGCTACTATGAGCGGTATAATGGGGCACTGGTTGATTCTTGGGTTGAAGCATTGGTGGCGGGCGAGAACCCGATTACAGCGGATGTGCTAGAGGAACTACGGTAAAAAGGGTGACTCTATTTTACCGACAAGAGACTGTGGCTACCTGCGTCACAGATTGGTTATCTGTGATATGGGTTACTACCTTCCTATTCAACAAGAAAAGGAGCGTATGTTCATGAACGTATGGCGCAAACAATATCCAAACGCACCGTTACGAGAGCCTGCTGGTGACTGGTTTGTCAACCGCAAGGCTGACTTAGACTATTTATGGGAATGGGCATCCTCAATCCCAACAAAAGGTAGCCATTCAATTAATGGGTTAAGACGAACGGGTAAGTCCTCTATGATGATAAAATTGTATAACCGGCTCTTCTTTGAACAAGAAAAGGTGATGCCAATTTATATCACCTTTGCCCGCTATTTACACAGACAAGAGCCAATGACATCGGAAGAGTTTGTTGATGTGTTCTTTGAGGGAGCTGTGCGCAGCTATCTTGCGTTTCGCTATAAACGCCCAGACTTGCAACTGGATAAAGAAATTGAGTTGGACGAGCTTTTGCTAATTGCCCAAGAAGGAGCGGATGAAACAGTCCCTAAGTGGTTTGAACGTTACTATCGTCCCCCCCACCCACAGTCGCGCGTCCCTTCCCACCGGCGTGTTCAGTGGGTCATCAACTTTTTGGATTCACATGCCCATACAAAAGAAAGACCGATGCTGATTATGATTGATGAGTTTCAGGTCTTGACCGAAGTCAAAATGCTGGACGATGGACGTGTGACCAATATCACAGGCTCCTTCCAACAAGCATCCGAAAGTTGGGATGCCCCCTTACTGGTGTCAGGGTCGTCGGTTTCTATGTTACGAGGACAAGCGTTAGGTGGATTGTTGTCAGGACGGTTCTCACCCATTCCTGTTCGCGCATTGGAACCACAATTTGCGATTGAAATGGTGTTTCTCTTGGGACAATCCAGAGGGATGCCTATCACAAACGAGTTAGCCGAGGTAATTGTAGAGACAACAAACGGCTATCCTTATCCAATTGAATGCATTATGTTTAGCAAGTCTCCAGCATTAAAAAACTTTCCCGATGTAAATGCTGTCGGCCAAGTGGTTGAATTTGAATTGACAAATCATGCAGGGGTTTTGAGAGAACACTACGACGAAGAGTATGGCAAGTATGTGACGGAACTGAATGGTGACAACATTACCCGCAAGATATTATACTGGATCACAAACCAGAAGACACTTGAATTTGATATCACAGCGCATAGTGTGGCTAATGCCATGAGCCTTGATGTCATTGAGGTGCAAACCGCCCTAGATAAACTCCATCGCATGGACATTATCCAGCGAAGGATTGCAATGGTCTATAGTGGACCGCGCGACCCACTCATGAAACTCTACTTGAATTCATTTCATCATTTGACAATGGATGATCTAGCCGTTAGCTTGCTGAATCACGATGACGCTGTAAAAAAATTACGGCGTGTGATTCGCGAGATGCAGGGCGAGATTAACCGTAAGACAGGCCACTTCACCGAAATCATTGTGGCGGGTTTGCTCAAGGCATTTGATGATCGTTTGGTAGACGGTAAGACCTATTTTGGCGTTACACATGACGTTAAATTACATCGCTTTGCGCATGTAATTCGAGGTGAAGGTGTCGTCAAAAAAGGTATTCCTCACGAGATTGATGTCATTGGGGCACATGATCTGTACAAATATGACGCAGAGGGAAATGACAATTATCTGGCATGGATGGTATCTGTACGCTATCGAGAAAAACGGATGAGTGTGAAGGATGTACGCGCGTTTATACGTGACGTGAAAGAAGTACAGCGAGAGAAAGGGTACAGTGAGGTCATTCGCTGGTATTTTAGCAAATCAGGGTTTACAGCAAATGCAGAAAAACTGTTACGGTCAGAAGGGATTTATTTCAGTGACTTGGCACAGTTTAATCTGTTGGCAGATATGTTTTATTTGATGCGGTTAGAAACTTAAAGCATCACACAAAGGTGTTTTATCTGTGAAAAATTTCAGCGTTTTTTTGTTAAGGCTGATATTCGTGATCATCGCTCTAGCCACGGCATTTATCCCCCTCTATGCATTTTATATCAACCCATATGTCGATGTAACACCGTGGCTAGGCGATGCCAACGAAGGCGATTGGATGGCGACACAGTGGCAAACAATCATCCAGCCGTTAGACCAGTGGTTGGCAGACAACGATTGTTACATTGACGCATGGTGCATTCGCCAACTCCCCAGACAACCTGCATTATTGATGGCTTTGATCTCCATCCTCTGTTTTGCCTTTGCCTTTAGCGTGGTTCAAAAGGGGCAAATCGTTGAGTGGCACAAGCTGCTGTTGTTGCCGCAATCGCTCAAGGCACTCTCCATACAGCGATCATGGCGCACAGTGCTTTCGGCAGGATTATTTATCTTCTTTGCACTTCTGATTGTCCTCTACCAAGCAGCCCCTTTTTTACAGACATTTGAGCTTTGGCCTCCAGGTTGGGACCTTGGGCGTGGGAATCCGAACGACCCTGCCTCAATTTTGGTCTTTGTTTGGGTACTGGGCATAATCGCAGTACTGGCAGCGGCGCTGATTTGGGATAGCGAAAACGAGAGCGAACTCAAACGCACCTATGCCAGCGGAACTGTGGCTCTGGGGATCGTGGCCGTGATTCTGAGCGTCAGCATGATTTTAGCTGGATTCACAGTGGGTATTGTTTGGCTGATGGCAAGTAGCCTGCTCTTTATCGCTGGATGTATTTGGTCTTGGCGAGAAAAAACAAGGCTCCAGCCCGTCGATTATGGGCTGATGTTGGGTGGCGCCTTGGTGACATTATTGGTGGGCATGAGTCGTGCATGGCTGTGGAATTATGCCTTTATTGGCGACGAATGGGCTTTTTTTGAAATCGCCCACACGTTGCTTCGTGAGCCAGAAGTCTTCGATATCTTGACCACCCATGATTATGCCAACAGCTACCACACCGTCCTTTCCTCCTATATCCAAGCGTGGATCATGCAAATAACAACGGTCAATATGTATGGATGGCGGCTTTCGGCACTCTTACCGATGGTCTTTTCGATACCTGCCATGTATGTCATTGGACATTGGTTTGGCGGGCGGCTCGGTGGTTTCCTCAGCGCAGGGCTATTGGCCTCCTCCCACATGCTCTACAGTTTTTCAATGGTTCCCTATAACAACACGCAGGCAGTGCTCACCCTGACTCTAAGTTTAGGATTGTTTGCCTTTGCCATTCATAGCAACAGCCTACTGCGCTTCCTCCTCCTTGGGTTCAGCCTTGGCACGGGGTTTCTGGTCTATGCACTGGGGCGACTTACCCTGCTCCCCTTATTGATTCTGCTGGTGGTGTATGCATGGCCGCAAGGATACCCTTGGCAGTGGATTAGAAATCGCCAATCCCTCTATTGGACCCTCTTGCGAGCGAGCGCGGTGATTGCTGGCGTGTTGCTGATGGGTGCGCCCATGATTTTTAATTTAGACAATTGGCTCAGTCTATTAAAGGCAACACCTGTTCAGAGCGAAATCGCAGACCAGATTGATATGACCACCCAGATGGGCTTAAATGCACTGCAAGGGGTCCACTCTTTCCTCACCAACATCACCAATACACATTATGTCTATGGTCCACATCTTGATCCGTTGACAACGTTGTTGGTCTTTGCTGGCATCGGCGTTACATTGGCAACAACGGTCACGTGGTCGCGTACAGCCAGCATTTTTGTGATGGGCATGGTACTCATCATCACCACCAGTGCCATTCAGCAGTATGAAGCCATTGCCACCACGCGTATGTTCCCCATCCCCGTGATTTATACACTGGTTGCCAGCATTGGCGGCACAGCCTTACTCCAACTTTTCTGGGGGACGCGTTCATCCCCGCGTATCCGTGCAATACAATTTGGGGGAGCTGTTGTCCTTGTTGCTGCCATTTTTGGCCTCAACCAGTACCACATTGAAGAGATTTCTCTGGTGCGCAGCCATATCAATGAAGAGTCGCTATTTGTCCAGCAGTTACAACAGTCTGCCACGTCCAAAGGCGGTGGCATGACCACCTTTATTGTCGATGAAGCGGGGGCGGAACGATTGGTGTTAATTTTGCGTGCCTATGATATTGCGGATGAGCGACTGGTGTTTCTGGATCAAGCAGAGGCACTTTCATCGTCAATGCTTTGTGGTATTGATGACACCCCGGCGATGTTGTTGATCCGCGCCAGCAGCCCAGTTGTCACTGACTTGGATCAGCGGATACAGTCCTGCTGGCCGGGTCATACATTGGCTCCGATCAAAAATCATATTCAGCAAGCGCGCCTCTATCGCTTTTTGAATGCAGCGGGTGAGGCAGAATGGACAAAACCCATAGATGAGCGGATAACGACCAATGTGCCACGCGTGTCCATTGCGACCCAGCGGCCAGCGGAGCAAGGACCTGTCATCTCTGGTGATAAACAGATACGGCTGATTGGGGAAGAAGAACTGCGTCGGCCAATGGGGGTGGCGGTTGGCAGCACAGAGTCTGTCTATGTGGTTGATAGCGACCTGCGGCAGCTTCTAATCTTTGATCAGGCAGGCGATCTGCTCAAGCGTGTGGAACAGGGACCAAATAACGGTGAGCGTGAGTTTAATGCGCCGATTGACGTTGTGATCACAGAGGATGGGCATGTCTATATATTGGATGCGGGCTATGCGAATCTTCTTATCTTTGATAGCGAGGGCAACTTTTTACGTGAGTTTGTTCCTGATCTAGAAAATGTCTTTTTGGACGCACGCGGTATCAGTGTCGATAGCGAGGGCAATATTTGGGTAGCCAGTACACGCATGGGGGTATTGGTGCAGCTTGACCCCAAAGGCAAGACCAAAATTCAACTATCAGCCTCTTTACAGCATAGTCAACCTGTGGATGTGATTGTTGATTCTAATCGTGCTACCTATGCGGTTGAAGCGGCAAATCCTGGTATTGTTCATCTGAGCGTTGACGGCATTCGTCAAAACACATGGGACTTGTCCCCCTTTAATACAGGGGCAGCACCACACATTGCCCTTGGGCGAGTGGGGAACATCATTGTCACCCAACCCGAACCTGCCTTGGTCACTGAGTATGCGACGGATGGAACCATCCTCAACGAGTGGCAATTGCGTAAAGACGGGAGTCGCAGCAAACCTGTCGGCATTGATGTGGACAGTGACGGGCGTATTTGGGTCGCCGATGCGGATAAGGGGGCGGTTGTTGTGCTCGAAAGTTGGTCTGAGGAGTAGGTTGGTATTCGGTGGTTCAGTATTCGGTGGTTCAGTATTCGGTAGGTCAGTATTCAGTACACCGAATACCGACCTACCGAATACCGACCTACCCTACGCCGCCTGCCGAACTCGCTCCGGTGTCATCATCTGAATCACGGACTGTGCCCCTTCATGGTCCAACCGAATATCCTTGCGCCAGCGCGAGTCTGTCAAAATTTTGCTGACATCACAGCGATCTTTATACCGAGCGGCAATCTCAACAACCTCGGTGAGCAACCCTTCATCCAGCGTGGTCGGGTTTAGCCCCAGCTCGAGGAACTGTTCGTTGTCTACCATCAGATCATTTTCCAACGACTCTTTGCGTGGACTGACATAGTAGCGAATCTCGGCCCCGGTTAATTTTGATACAATTGAGGCCAAATCACGAACACGATGCGTTTCTGTTACCTGATTAAAGATTTTTACACGGTCTAGCTTGGCAGGTGGATTCTCAATCGCCAGTGCCACACAGCGCACAGTGTCGTTGATGTTGATAAACGCACGGGTCTGCCCACCAGAACCATAGACGGTGAGCGGATGCCCGACTGCTGCCTGTACCAAGAAGCGATTGAGTACCGTGCCATAATCACCCTCAAAGTCAAAACGGTTGATGAGGTCAGGATGCCGCATCGTCTCTTTGGTGTTGGTTCCCCACACAATACCCTGGTGTAAGTCCGTGATACGCAAATCGTCGTTCTTGTTGTAATAGGCAAAGAGCAAGGCATCCATCGTTTTGGTCATGTGATAGACACTGCCTGGATTGGCGGGATATAAAATCTCCAATGGGACAAGCTCGTTATTGACGGAAACCATCACATCAAGATAGCCTTCGGGAATCGCCATGCCCGCTGTGCCATAGCCATAGACGCCCATTGTACCAAGGTGAACCAAGTGAATGTCCAACCCCGTCTCGACAATCGCACAGAGTAAATTGTGTGTCGCATTGGTGTTGTTATTAACGGTATAGCGTTTATGCTTAGGCGTCTTCATTGAGTAGGGTGCGGCGCGCTGCTCGGCAAAATGCACAACAGCTTTTGGGTTGATTTCTGTCAGTAAATCGACCATCTGCTCGTACTCTTCAGCCAAGTCAATGTTGCAATAGCCAATCCGTTTGCCCGTCAACGCTTCCCATGTATCCAAGCGTTTTTCAATCGTCGCAATCGGGGTCAACGATTGACAGCCCAACTCCACATCAATTTTACGCCGCGATAAGTTGTCTACAATCGTGACATCATACCCCAAGTTTGACAGATGTAAACTTGTGGGCCATCCACAAAACCCGTCTCCACCTAATACGATAATCTGTTCGTTTGCACTCATATGTTGCTCCCTATTTTTTTGTACTCGGTAGGTCGGTAGGTCGGTAGGTCAGTAGGTCAGTGGGTCAGTGGGCCTGTAGCGAATATTGACTCACCAAATACTGACCCACCGATTACCGACTTACCGAACACCGACTTACCGAACACCGACTTACCGAACACCGACTTACCGAACACCGATTCACCGATTACCAAGCTTACACATTCAACGACGCACACGACGCCCCCGCAATCAACTGACTGCGGACCGCCAAACGTGCGTAGCGTAAGTTTCGATTTTCCATTTGTTTGATCAGGATTTCAGCCGCTAAATGCCCGACTTCTTCATGAGGAAAAGCCACCGTTGTTAGCTGGGGCAGCCCTGCTTGTGGCTTAAACACGCCATCAATGCCAATCACCGAGAGATTGGTTGGTACTGTATACCCCGCGTTGATGGCGGCTTGCATGGTCCAATAGGCCACATGATCGTTGAGACAGAACAGTGCTGTTACCTCTGGATGTTGCTGCAATAGATTAGCAATCGCTGTATCCAAATCATCATCAATCGCTTGATAGGTATCATTGTCGATCCCCATCACCTCTTTATACGCTTTCAACCGCCAGTGAAACCAATCATAGGTTCGGTCTATCTCACGCGCCACAAATCCAATGTGCTGATGCCCTAAGTCTCGCAGGTGCGCCAATGCTAGATGTGCTTGTTCACTGTGGTCTTGGCTGACACTGCTAATCGACATATCGGGCCAGCTACGCCCCAGAATCACGGTTGGTGTTTGCTCATCCAGCACACGCTGAATTAACTGGCTTTTACGCCGTAACCCCGGTCCCATGAGAATAAATCCATCAAAGGCACGCTCCTGTTGGGCCAACAGTTGATAACTCAAACTGTCTACATTGCCATCACGATAGTTTGTCACCAACATGATGCTGATGTCGCGCCCCTGTGTAAAGCGCTGGATACCATTGCGATAGGCGAGATAGAGATAGGTCAAGCCCTCATCAATGTCTGGTTCTTCATCCACACAATGCACCAAGGCAATCACTGGCGCATCGGTAATCGAGTTTGTGGTTACTGTTGTCCCCGCGTTGGTTGCACCACCCCCACCTGTACTGCGCTGCCCCGGCAGTTCATACCCCAACTCCTTGGCGGCATCCAGCACCCGCTGTCGCATCTCCTCTGACGCACCAGGTCGTTTATTCAATACAATCGATACTGTGCTTTTTGAAACACCCGCCCGCCGAGCCACATCATCCATCGAAATCATGTGTTTAATCCTACCCCAATCAATAAAAACAAACAAAATTGCGAACGAACATGAATTATCTGTTTGTTCGTTCGATTTGACAAGTATAATGAATTTCGCTATATTGTCAAAATTAGTGATGAGTGATGAGTGAACAATCAACTTTCAACTTTCAACTCTTCAACTTTCAACTTTCAACTCTTCAACAAGGAGGTAATTTTTGAACAGCTATGTCACACTGGTGACAAATCCAGATTATTTGATGGGGGCGGTGGCGTTGGCGCGGTCTTTGCAGATGGTGGGGGCTGCATGGCCTTTAACGGTGTTGACGGTGCGTGATGTGCCGGGCATTGAAGCGTTAGAGGCATTGAATTGTACGCTTCTACCGGTGGAGCCGCTGGTGGTGTCAGATGAATTTTGGGTGCGCCATTCGCGCAAATCGCAACATACGCTTGCGCCTTTCACCAAGGGCAATAAACCTACGTTCCACGATCCGCTTGATAATTTTGCCAAGCTGCGGCTCTGGGAATTGGTACAATTTGAGAAGGTCGTTTTTATTGACGCTGATGCGGTTGTCGTACAAAATATCGACCGTTTGTTTGGCTATCCCGAATTTGTGGCTGCGCCCAATGTCTATGAGTCACTCAGCGACTTTCATCGCATGAATAGCGGTGTGTTTGTGGCTGAACCCAACACGGCCACCTTTGCCTCGATGATGGCGCATCTGGATCAACCGGATGTCTTCTGGCGGCGCACAGACCAGACCTTTTTGCAGGATTATTTCCCCAACTGGCATGGATTGCCCTATATCTTTAACACGCTTCAATATGTGTGGTTTAATCTGCCGGACCTGTGGCGATGGGAACAGGTGCATCTTATTCACTATCAATATGAAAAGCCCTGGCAAGCAGACAACCCCCAAGCGGAGATACTGAAGCCGTTGATTGACCTGTGGTGGCAGGTTTATGATTATGGCACAATGCCTGCTAACCTGCCGGAGCCGAAATAGTAGGACGCGGACGAGGGCGGGCGAACGCGGACAGGAACACAGTATAATCCCCGGTAGTGCGCGCACGGCGGCGCCCCCTTTTTTTAAAAGGAGTCGTAACAATAATTAAAAAACC
>JBCCFC010000187.1:0-14456 GCA_039029935.1 Chloroflexota bacterium | reverse complement strand
TATTAAGTCAACAAGAGCGACTCTGTTTCTATTTATTTTGATAACAGAATCGCTCTATGATAGTATTTTTATTGCATATGGGTAAGCAAAATAAATTAGTACTGTCGCCTAGTATTGATCTGAAGTTGTCGCCATTTTGCTCTCACTAACTAATGCAGTATCGCTGTTGGACGAGGGAGTATAACATCACTAACGGCGATACCCTTCTCCACTAGCTCGCTGGCGATATCTTGATCAGTATTATTACATTGTATCCACACCTGTTCATCTTGAATATCGATATGTAAAATAACGTTATTGATACGTCTCTGCCCTTGCCAGCCAAGCGTTAATAACAGATAACGATCAGCTTCTCTGTCAAAAATCGTTTCATCAGCTAAATCATCATGTGCATAAGGTATTTGTGCATATTGGTTCAACATTCCTTGAACAATCTGTCGGTACTGCTCTGACTTTTCTACGGTTCTAACCATCGTAATATCTCCTTTTTTACTGGATCAAAAATAATGACTCGAATGCCCTCATCACGTAATAACACTTCACCAACGCGACCTTCATCAAATAAGGATTGGAATGCTTGTATTGGTATCGCAAGATAAAGTATCCGGTCAGGTTGTAGCCGTCTTAGAATGGAGCGGTAGAAGACATACTGACCAGCAGCATTGTGAATACTGTAAACATCATCTGGATTTTGAAAAGTTTTGATTTCTATCGCTATTTTTTGGTGTTCTTTTTCTGCAGCGATGATTGGCTCTGCACCCATATCAACAAAAAGGGATTTTTGCTCCCATAGGAGACGCATTGGATCATGGGTGATTTTCCATCCGTCCTTTTTTAGTGCTTTTCGAAATGGTTTATGATAAATATCTTTTGCTGGCATGGTTGTATGTCTAGTATTTGTAACTCGCTATGTAATCTGCATCCGCAACAGCAGAACGCATCATCGACAACGGCGCAATATCATGCGGCGTCTCCCCATCCACTGCCAACTCACTCAGCGTCTTGCCCAAGAAGCTGGCAAATTTATAGCCATGTCCAGCCCCCACACCAACAAACACGTTGGGATATTCTGGCAGCGGACTTAGGACAAAGTTGCGGTCTTTAGGCATTGTATATAGACAGGTCTTTGTATACAACGTCGGTCCTGAATAGCCAGGAATCAGCTCATCGACAAACGTGCGTAGTTGGGCTTCATGCACAGAGTTTGGTTCAAATGTCCGTGTCTGTGGTGTGACAGTTGCGCCTTCATCGTCGATAGCGGCCTTGGTCGCAACCTCACCATAGACAGGAAAGCCATAAATTTTGGTGTCACCTTTCCATTGCCAGACGGGGAAGCTACCCACACTAAATTTTTTTAAATTGGATGTGGCATAATAGGTCACTTGCTCTTGGGTCACTCGAAGGGGAATGTGTGTGCAAAAGTGTGCCAGAACATTGTTGGTCCAAGCACCTGATGCAATGACCAGTGATTGGCAGGAGAATGTACCTGCATCTGTTTGCACTTGTACCCCACGCCCGTCATTTTGGGATGTAATCTTCAACACAGGTGTATTGTCCAAAACCGTTGCGCCATATCCTCGTGCCAAAGCGATGTGACAGGCGTTGCCTCGCAATGGGTCAACCAGTCCACTGTCTGGATGATAGAAGGTAGTCAGCTCACGTTCTGAACGAAATTGTGGGTAGCGATAGGCCAGTTCATCCATGCTCAACCATTCGCCTGGGCGGTTAACTACGTTGACGGAGTTGCCATATTGACGAATGGTATCAGCGTATTCACTGTCCGCATGAGCCATGATCACGCCACCAGTCTTGGTCATGATAGGGATGCCCGCATCTTCGGAGACGGCTTCCCATGCAGCGTAGGCATGGGGCATCAGCGATGTGTAATAATCGAGATGATAGATATAACGGATAATGCGTGAACGATCCTGCGATCCACCATTGTGATGACCGAGTTCAAATTGCTCAAGCCCCAACACGTCGTTACCTAAGCGACGTGATAGCCAATAAACGGCAGCACTGCCAATGCCGCCACAGCCAATAACGATGGTCTGGTATGATGTTTTCATGATGATTATGCTTATGTTTGACTGATTTGAGCCGTGTTTAGGATATCTTCTGGATTTTGTATATTTGGATTCTGTATACTTGGATTCTGTATATGTTGCCGAGGTAGTAGCCCTGCGCTATGCACAATCTCGGCAACGGCTTTCTCCTGGCGATAGGCCATAATATGAACGCCATGGACACCTTCAATCTCGCGAATCTGCTGAATTAGCTCAATACAGATTTTTTTGCCCTCTTTAACTTTTTGCTTTTTGGGTGTTTTTTCGAGCCGCTCGACAACCTCGTCTGGAATCCACACACCTGGCACTTTGGTCCGCATAAAATTGGCTACTTTCTCTGAACGTAGCGGCCCCACACCAATCAGGATATAGGTTTTCTCATGCAACCCCAGATCACAAACACGCTGCATGAACGTCTTGAGACGTGGTATGTCAAAGCAGTACTGCGTTTGGATAAAATCTGCCCCTGCCTCAATCTTTTTTGCAAGCCGCAATGGTCGCCAGTCATAGGGGGGTACAAACGGATTGGAGGCTGCACCCAAGAACAATTTTGGCTTGGTTGTGATCTTGCGTCCACTTAGGAATTGCCCTTGATCGCGCATGATGCGTGCGGTGTGCAGCAGATGTGTACAGTCAAAGTCAAAGACACGTTTGGCTTCGGGTTGATCACCTGCCCCGACATCATCGCCTGTGAGACAGAGCACATTCTCGATGCCGAGAGCCGCTGCACCAAGCAGATCGCCTTGCATGGCAATACGGTTACGGTCACGACAGCCCATCTGCAAAATCGGCTCATAGCCCGCCTGTTTAAGCAACGCACAACAGGCCAAGCTGCTCATATGGCAGTTAGCACCAGAGCCATCTGTAGCGTTGATACCATCACAGACTTCGGCCAGGACCAGCGCATTTTTGTACAGATCATCAGGGTCAGCACTGTCTGGTGCATTGAGCTCTGCTGTCACGGCAAAACGGCCAGAGCGCAGAACTCGCTCCAAACGGCTTCCAGAGCGAACAGGTCGCTCCACGCTATCATTGAGTTGTTTCATACCGCCCATAAAGCGGGTGACATCTGGGATTGAAAAGTTCCCAGTTTTTCCGATTGTTCTCATAACTTAATTGAATTTTCCATAAAGCCAAATCAGGCTATTGGGTAGTATTTACTTTGACGACAAAATCTCCTGCGGATGTGTAACTCTAATATCTGATATGCCTGTAAAATCTTTCGGATTTAACGTCAAAATATGATGAATATCAGATGCAAGCATCGCTGCCGCAATGCGGGCGTCATGAGTTCGCTTTCCGTTAATTTGGTTGGCTGTTACCAAAGCCAACCATCTCGAAAAAATCTGAGGGTATTCCTCGGCCATTGGAAATCGTTCCAATAATTGATCAATCATTCTACGAGTATATTCGGCGGACCAGCCCAAACCGTTTACATCAATAGGACGGGTAGCAACAACCCAAAACTCAATCAAGATTTGGGGAAGTAGATAACACTCATGCCCATTCGCCAATATGATAGCAACGGCCTCTGTTACCAAGTGATGTTGTCGGTCCGCAGGGTTGATAAAACGTAGTACAATATTTGTATCGAGTACATATTTCTTCACTATTCGTAGATACTTTCTCGATCAAACGCTTCATCAGGTAAGCTAACGGCCGCTGGTTGCAGTCCTGAAACCCATACCCTAAACTCTTGTGCTCGTTCGTTTGGTGTTACACGTTGCCAAAACAAGACGTGTTTTGCTAGTTGTTGGGCATGAGATTTAAGTGATTCCACAAATTCAGAAATTCGCCAAAGTTGATAATCATTTAGCATATCTATTTCTTGCTTAAGAGATTCTTTTAACATAACATTCATAACAACCTCCATTTCAGTCTATGATAGCTCATCAAGGACGCACCGTAATCTCCGAAAGTGGAACCCACCCCGGCTGTGTCTGCGTGTCGATATCCTCAAACATGTTAATCCATGCCGACGTATCCTTCAAATCACGGTTGACGGGTGGCTGGAAGATGTTCATCTCATTGCCGTAGACACCCATGTCTTGACTGCGCTCCCATGCTTGTACCCATACACACGGCAGTTCGGGAATGACCTCGCAATGCCCGTTGGCGCGTACACCACCACATGGACCATTGCGTAGATTCTTCGGGCAATTCATGGGACAGGTCATGCCTGTGCTGTGCAGAATACACTGACCGCACATCTGGCAGTTGAAGATATAGCCCTTGACCACCTTCTCATTCCAGAGCATAAACTTCTCAGTTGCTTCGGGGCTGATGCGTTTCATCGCTGGATACATAAATTTGAGGACTGCTTTCGAGCCATCATAGACTCGCTCCAGCACTTTGGGATGATTCTTGAGCCATTCGCTCCCCGGCATTCGCTTGCCTTCAGTTAAAGTTACTGTCATAATTTTCTCTTAAAGCCTTCAGCTACTTAGCCGTCAGCTTTCAGCCATGACCAGAACGTATGTGTCTTGGCTGACTTGCTGACTTACTGACTGGCTGACTCACTGACTCGCTACTCTTACGCTTTCAGTCGCTCCATCTTTGGATCAACTTGCGGATCATCTGAGACAACGGCTGTAAATCGTTTATCAAAATATTGGACTTCCACCGCTGTGCCCTTGGCTGTGTACTCAATCGGCAAATAGGCATAGCCCACCAATTTTCCAATTGTGTACCCATAATCAATGCTGGTCAAATACCCCAATGCGCTGTGACCATTGGTCCCCGGTGCAAACACAGGCTCTTTGCCCAGTGCCATCGCATTTGGGTCATCCGAGGTTAAACAGCACAGCTTGCGCTCAACACCCTCACGCTTAATTTGGACCAGCGCATCTCGTCCCAAGAAGTCGCCCTTCTTCAAACGCACTGCCCAGCCCAACCCCGCTTCATAGGGATTGTAGTCGGTGGTCAAATCTGAGCCAACAGCGCGATAGCCTTTTTCAACCCGCAACGAGTTGAATGCACCCGCACCGAGAGCAAATATACCATGTGGTCTCCCTGCTTCCCAGAGCGTATCCCACAAATTGAGCCCATACTCGGCAGGACAGTAAATCTCCCAGCCAAGTTCGCCCGCATAGGAGAGGCGAGCAGCATAGGCAGGCACAGAACCGATATGGATATGTTGTGCCGTGAAGTAAGGGAACGCCTCGTTGCTGACATCCTCATCACAGACACTTGCTAGCACTTCTCGTGCCAATGGTCCCCACAGCGCAACACCAGTGTATTTGGATGTCTGGTCTTCGATCATGACTGAGCCATCTGTTGGTGCGTGACGTTGGAGCCACGCCAAATCTGCGGGGCCAGTGCCACCGCCTGTCAAAATTAAGAAGCGGTCCTCAGCCAAGCGTGTGATGGTCAGGTCTGCCTTGATGCCGCCGCTGCTGTCACAGAGAGCCGTGTAAACAATTTTGCCCACAGGTCGGTCAATGCGGTTAGCAGCCATGTATTCAAGAAAAGCCAGCGCACCCGGACCGCGTACCTCAAATTTGGCAAAGTTGGCGATGTTGTACAACCCAACTTTTTCACGCAATGCCAGATGCTCTGCTCCTTCGATGCGTGACCAGTGTTTGGCTTCCCAGCCAGAACGCTCTGGAATCTGGTCATCATACTCTTCCAACAGCCGTGCATTCTCTGCATACCAGTGCGCCGATTCCCAGCCAGCAACCATGTGGAAGTGACCACCCTGTTCGGCCAACCGCTGGTGATAGGGGGCACGGCGTACATTGCGCACACCCATCATCTGCTCCAATGGATGAATGATGTCATAGACTTCCTGATACTGTCGGTCTACCCACGTGTACATCCACTTGTTGGAGTGTGCATGGGCCGGAAAGCGTTTCGACCAGCCCTCATGCATGGCAAATTCACTGGTTCCGCTGTCCATCCATTCAGCCATCGTTTTACCAACACCTCCTGCATGTGTCACCCACACACCGAGACAGGCTAGCAGTCCGGGCAGTTCAGACTCACCCATGATGGGTCCCATGTCGGTTGTAAAGGCCATAAAACCGTTGAATTCGGTGACATGCTTTTTACCCTGAACCGCAGGGAATAGCTCTTCCGCTGCTTGTTTGGCAACATCAAAATGGTCCGGTGTAAACTCACGCATGGCCTTTGCGCCGACGTAATCACCTTCAAAGAGCAGCGATTTGTGCCGATAGTTGCCGATCCCATAAGCGTCGCCATGTTGGCGGTAATAGGCAGAGAAATCTTGGTGACGCAGAATCGGGTGCCTAACAAAAATGTCCTTATCTTCGGCCAATTCTGGCAGCGGTTCGGTGATCACATATTGATGCTCAACACCCAGAATCGGGAAGCGGACGCCTACTTTCTCCGGTAGAACACTGGCCCAAACGTTGGTCGCCAACAGCACTTGCTCGGCCTGTATGCTTCCATTAGCCGTCTTGATACCTGTGGCGCGATTATCTGTGACTTCAATCTCTAGTGCTTCCATGTTGCCATAAAAGGTTGCGCCACCTGTCGCAATAGCCGCTTCGGCCAATGCCCCAGCAATATACCACCCACGTACATCTGAGTCCGTTGGCACATAGAACCCGCCCTTGATGACGCTTGGGTCCAATATCGGTACTTTAGCCGCCACTTCCTCTGGTGATACCATATAGGATTCAAGTCCATAGGAACAGGCAGCGGTATGTTTACGCCAAAGCTCATCCAGCCTTGCATCGGTGTAGGCGACCTCAAAGCCACCCGTTTCATAGAGACACTGTTCACCTTGGTAGACCAGCGGACGATAGAGGTCTACTGAATACATGGCGCACTGCGTCATAAATTTTGAGTAGTTGGTCTGGAACATGAGGCCGGGGGCATGGGATGATGAGCCGCCCGTTTCGTAGAGCGGCCCCTTGTCCACAACCACAATGTCACGCCAACCCAGTTTGGTCAGGTGATAGGCGATGCTACAGCCGACGATGCCCGCACCAACGATAACTAGTCTTGCTGATGATTGCATGATTTTCCTCTTTACGATTCAGAAGTTCAACTTTTATGAAAAGTCGAACTTCTCTTTTTCGTCCTACGCTTTCAACCGTTCCATCTTTGGATCAACTTGCGGATCACTGGACACAACCGCCTTGAACCGCTGGTCAAAATAGAGAACCTCGACCTCTGTGCCAATCTCGCTATGTGATAGCGGCAGGTAGGCATAGCCAACCAGTTTGCCAACACTGTAGCCGTAGTCAACGCTGGTAAAATAGCCAAGTGCCTCTTGCGTGCCAACTGTTACGATTGGCTCTCCACCCAACCCCATTGCACTGGGCGCATCGGATGTGATACAGCAGAGTTTTTTGTTGATACCCGCTTTCTTCACACCGCGCAGAGCCTCTCGCCCGATAAAGTCACCTTTCTTTAGGCGCACTGCCCAGCCAAGCCCTGCTTCATAGGGATTGTAATCGGTCGTCAAGTCGCTGCCCAATGCCCGATAACCTTTTTCAACGCGAAGTGAGTTGAACGCACCTCGACCCAACGCAAAAATACCATGATCCTGTCCCGCTTCCCAGAGTGTATCCCACAGATTGAGTCCAAATTCATTCGGGCAGTATAACTCCCAGCCAAGTTCACCTGTGTAGGAGAGGCGAGCGGCGTGAACAGGTACAGAACCGATATGGATACGTTGTGCCGTGAAGTATGGGAACGCCTCGTTGCTCACGTCTTCATCAACGACGCTTGCCAGCACTTCTCGTGCGAGTGGTCCCCACAGACCGATACCTGTGTGGGTCGAGCTTTGGTCTTCAATCACCACTGAGCCATCGGTTGGCATGTGATTCGCCATCCACCGTAAATCCGCCAACCCTGTACCACCGCCAGCCAGCACAAGGAAACGCTCCTCACCAGTGCGTGTAATCGTCAAGTCGGTCTTGACACCGCCGCCCGCGTCACACATAGTCGTGTAGATAATAGAGCCTACTGGTTTGTTGATACGGTTGGCTGCTAGATTCTCTAAGAAGGCCAGCGCACCTGCGCCATGTACCTCAAACTTGGCAAAGTTGGCGAGGTTATACAGCCCTACTTTGTCGCGCAATGCCAGATGCTCCGCACCCTGAATGCGTGACCAATACTGGGCCTCCCAACCTGAACGCTCTGGCACACGGTCGCCGTATTCCTCCAGCAGATGTTCGTTGGCATCATACCAATCGGCCATCTCCCAATCAGCAACCGGATGGAAGTGCCCCTGCTGCTCAACAAGCCGTTGGTGATAAGGGGCGACGCGGATGTTGCGTGGTTTGATGACGGGCGCATGAGGATGGATGATGTCGTGGACCTCTTGGTATTGCTGGGCGATACGTGGCAGCATCCATGTGCGGCTGGCAGAGTGTGGCTGGAGACGCATCGAGTCCGCCTGATGCATGGCATATTCGCTTGTGCCGCTGTCCATCCATTCGGCCATTGTCTTGCCGACACCGCCCGCATGTGTCACCCACACACCCAGACAACAGAGCAGTCCGTTGATACTGGTCTCGCCCATGATGGGCATCCCGTCATGTGTAAAGGGCATATAGCCGTTGAATGCCTTTTGATAAGGAACATCTTTAACGCAAGGGAACAGCTTGTCCGTCGCATCTTTACCCTCGTGATAATGCTCAGGCGTGAACGGCCCCTCAGCTTTTGCACCAATCGTGTTCGCAGGGACTAAGAGCGACTCATGGCGATAGTTGCCCAGCCCGTAGGCATCGCCATGTTGACGATAATACATGGAGAAATCTTGATGACGTAGCATAGGGTGCTTGATAAACAGGTCTTTGTCCTCGGCCAGTTCGGGTAGCGGTTCGGTGATCATATAGAGATGCTGTGCGCCCATAATTGGGAAGCGCATCCCCAACTTGGCAACCAGCGCATTGGTCCATACATTGGTCGCCAACAGCACTTGGTCCGCCTTGATGTTGCCCTGTGCAGTCGCCACCCCTGTGACCTTGCCATTCTCAACCAGCACTTCCTGCACCTCTACATCACCATAGAAATGCGCACCACCCATTGCAATCGCCTCTTCCGCCATCGCCCCAGCCGTATACCAACCCCTGGTGTCACCATCCGTCGGCACATAGTACCCACCTTTGATGGCGTTGACATCCATAATCGGAATCAGGTCCACCACTTCCTGTGGCGAAAGCTGATACGACTCCAGTCCATAGGCAATCGCCGCCGTCTCCTTGCGCTGGAACTCGGCCATCCGCTCGTCCGTCGCCGCAACCTCCATGCCCCCCACTTGGTAGAAGCACTGTTCGCCCCGAAACCTGAGCGAGTCATAGAGGTTGATTGTGTACATGGCGCACTGCGTCATAAACTTTGAATAGTTGAGTTGATACAATAACCCCGGTGCATGGGATGATGATCCACCCGTTTCATAGAGTGGCCCCTTGTCCAGAACCACGATGTCCTTCCACCCCAACTTTGCGAGGTGATAGGCGATGCTACAGCCGACGATGCCCGCGCCGACGATGATTACTCTGGCTGATGATTGCATTGTTTAATCCTTCTGTTTATTCGTCTGGTGGATGATCGCCCAATGGCATAACAGCACGTCTTATGTAACGTATTTCATCCCGATTTGTTTTGAGTGTCTGAATGGTTGTTCGCCCTACAGGGGTCAAACCCATCATATATAGTAATGTCTCATCCCAAGCAAAATGCTCTAACCACTTATCTTTGCGAGGGTTAAATAATGGGGTCTGTTCACCTGTTTCAGGATCGGTTCCATGAATTTTAGTTGGCATTACAATGTCTACAAGCATAGGCCAAATTATCAAGCGAATCAGGTCCACCAGTATTAATAGGATGAATATGATCGATTGTAAAACTTCCTGTCGAGGCCTTATCTGTTGTCTTACAATATTCACAGCGACGCCCAGCACGTTTTCTGACGGCCTGTTTCACCTTTGTTGTTAGATTCGTTCTAGCCATATTGAGGTTCCAGCCCCAAATCAATCAGTAATTGGGAAAGTGAAATATCACGTTTAGTAGCTAATTCTGCCATTGCCTCAACACGAATTACGTCAATTTTTTCCGCTTTTTCCGACAATTTTAAAAGCTCTTGAAGCTCATCTTCAGTGAGAGCCTGCTCTTCAAGTTTATCAGTTAGAAGATCAATTCGCACTTCATCTTCTGAGTTCAGTTTTGTGTTATAAATAGTATCAATCAACTCGTGATCGTCATCAGCCAGAACAAATTGAATATTGCGCTTTTTTTGGAGTAGCCAAACCTGATGGCTCAACTCAATAAAGGTATGTGCGGGTAATTGACTAACGGTTGAATATAAGTCTATAATTTCTGTTGGTTCTTTTACTGCAATCATTAAATTACCTCCTGTATCTTACGTCATGGGACTCCAAATCTAATTCTTCCGCTACTTCTTGGATAGTAATACCACGTTTAATCGACAATCTACCCATTGCCCTAACTCGGACAACATTTTGTTGTTCAACTCTCTCTGTTAGTTTACAAAACTCTTGGTGATCTTCTTCAGTGATTATTTCATCGCGCAATTTTTCTCGTAATATATCCAATCGTCCCTGAGCTACAGGCTTTAGTTTAGCATTATAGATAATATCAAGCAGTTCTTTTTCTTCTTCATCCTCAAATAGTTGAATATTTTGTTGATTTTGAAGTTTCCAAAACCATTTTCCAAAATTAATGAACTCTGGTTTGGTTAATTGGAGAACTGCCGACTGCAAATCTTGAATTGTAAGTTGCACTGATTCTCTAACGGCAATCATTGAATACCTCCTATATCTATGTTCTAGGCGTATTTTACACTAAGCCCCAGATCGTCCATGAGTTGAGGTACAGAACGTCCTCGTCTTTCTGCTAATCTACCGATAGCAAGCAAGCGTTTCAGATCATTTTCATCCACAATAGCGATTAAATCGTCAAGCTCTGATTCTTCCTCGTCTGTTAATCCTGCTCGGTTATTCTTCTCATGCAGAATATCTACTCTTTTACGTTGCTCTGGATTCAGTTTTGTATTGTGAATAATATCAAGCAATTGTTGTTCTTCATTTTCAAAAACAGATTCTCGTAAACTTCCGCGTACTCTAAGACTAGCGATGATGTGTACCCAGTCCCAAGTCGCTCATCAGTTGGTTGATAGATGTGTTTCGTTTTTCTGCTAAATTCATAATCGCTTTGAAACGTGTTATATCATTTTGACTGACAACCTCAATAAATCGTTTTCGTTCTTCCTCTTCTTCTTCTGTCAAATCTTCAACTTTATTCTTGGCATTGATGAAGTCTGATCTTTTCCGCTGTTCCGGTGTCAATCTTGTATTATAGATAATATCAAGCAAATCTTGCTCTTCATCGTCAATAAACAGTTGTCCGTTTTGATGCTGATAATGAACCACGATTCGTTTCGCAAAGTTAGCAAACTCGTGACTTGGCAATTTCGTCACCAAAGAAAATGCATCTTGGGTTGTAAACTGAGTTTGTTCTTTGACTGCAAGCATTTGTCGCCTCCATTTCAATTTCAAATCAATATTTGAATAATTCAAGCTGAGGTTACAATTATAGACTAAGTACCTTCTCTAATGTAGTGTAATCATCAACAATTTATTGTTTGGGTTTGTATACAAATCAGCGCATCCCAAAATCCACGCCACTACCCACGCCACTCCGTCCGCTCTCTTCCTCGCCCAATCTGATCCCGCCGAAACGCCACAAACGCCCGCAATTCCTCGGCCTTCGCCACATCCAACGCCGGAGCCTCATACTCCTTCAACATTGCCTTCCACACCGCATTGGCCTTCTGGCGACTATCCTCGCTGCCCTCTGATTCCCATTTCTCATAATTGTCCATGTTGAAGACGTTGTGTTGATAGAAGGCGGTCTCATAATGGCGCATGGTGTGTTCTGTGCCCAAGAAATGTTTGCCGGGGCCATTCTCTTCATAGGCATCCCACGCAAAATCTTCGTCGGTCAAGCTGATGCCTTTGACATAGCGCGCCAACATGCCCAATGTCTCCACATCAAGAATCAGCTTCTCGTAGTCCGCAATCAACCCGCCTTCAAGCCACCCTGCGGCGTGGAGGACAAAGTTTGTGCCAGCCTGTACAGTCGGCAGCATGGTGTAGGCCGATTCGTAGGCGGATTGGGCGTCAGGGATGCGTGAGGCGGTGAAGTTGCCACCCGAACGATAGGGCAATTTGTAGTAGCGTGCCATCTGTGCCCCTGCATAGAGTGCCAGCGTGTTTTCCGGTGTGCCAAAGCAAGGTGCGCCGGATCGCATGTCAATGTTGGCAAGGAAGGACCCGTAGATGGTCGGTGCGCCGGGGTTGATCATCTGGGTGAAGCAGATGCCAAAGAGCGTTTCGGCATTGAGTTGGGCGATGGTGGCGGCGGTGGTGCTGGGTGACATGGCTCCGGAGATGATGAAGGGCGTGATGACGGTGGCTTGGTTGGCCTCTGCATAGACTTCCATCGAACTTAACATGCGGTCGTCAAAGCGCAACGGGCTGGAGGCGTTGAAGACAGAGAGCAAGGCTGGATTCTCGCAAATTTCCTCTTTGCCATGCAGAATTTCAGCCATCGCCACGCTGTCACGTGCATTGTCGGCAAAGACGGAACTGCCCATAAAGGCTTTGTCGTGGTGGGTAATGTGACTTAGGAGCATGTCAAGGTGACGGGTACGCACGGGGATGTTGTTGGGTTCCACGAGTACACCGCCACCGTGATGCAGATGGGGAATCATCGAGACCAGTTTTGCCAGTTCATTGAAGTCGTCCAGTGTGGCTTCACGTCGACCGCGATCCAAGTCGGCGGCAAAGGGCGGGCCATAGATGGGCGCAAAGACGGTGTTGTTGCCACCGATGGTGACGCTGTTGGCAGGGTTGCGCGCCAGTTGTGTAAACTGTGCTGGGGCTTGGTTGACAAAGTGCATCAGCGTGTCTTCGTCAATCCACACATGTTCACCATCGACTTTGGCTCCATGTTGACGGAACGTCTCAACACCGGACGGGTAATCGACAATCAACATGCCTGTCTCACTGAGTAGGCGCATGGATGCCTTGTGGATAGTCTCCATACCTTCCTCTGTCAACACTTCAGTCAATGGCAAGTTATTGACCAGTGGCTCAACTGGACGACGATCTACTTGATTAAGGCGGTCGCGACGACGCTGATTGCGTTGCGCTTTGCGGTCGGCACGGCTAGGCATGAGTCCCATTTCTCCCATTTTTATGTGTGACTGGATTGGCAGGCTTGATGAGTTCCTGCACTTGTTGTGTGATGTCAAGCAGCAATTGGACAATATCGTCACTTTTGCCCATGTCTCTCTCGTCTTCGGGCGGAAAGCGGAAGCTGGGGCCACAAACATTGATGCAGGCAATCACCTGCCCATTCGATCCCTTGACAGGCGCAGCCACACCGATGATCTGCTCTTCATACTCACCATGCGTCCATCCATATCCCTGTGCGCGGACTTCGGCCAAATGCGAACGTAGCGCGTTTGGCTCGGCTAATGTACAGTCTGTGTATCGTTCGAGTGGACGGTTTAGGTATGCTTCGATCTGTTCTGGTGTGCGGTGTGAAAGAAAAATTTTGCCACTGGCTGTAGCATGAAGTGGAATCCGATAGCCTGTCCAATCACGGATGCTGAGATGATATTGGCTATCAATCTGATCGACAAAATAGGACATGTCGCCATCGGGCAAACTTAGGTTGATGGTTTCGCTGGTAGCATCGGCTAGTGCTTGTAGATAGGGCCGAGCCAATGTGACGAGATGGCGTGGATAGGACAACTGCGCCAGCATCGACACCAGCCCATCACCAATACGGTAGCCATCCCAATGTGAGACGCGTTCCACCGCCTGCACCTCTTCCAAGGTTGCAAGCATCCGTGAAACCGTACTTTTATGCACGTCAATCTGTGCGGCAATCTCCGAAACCCCGATACCCTCTTGATTGGCGGCAACGACATCCAAAATAGCAAAGGCGCGCTTAATCGACTGATTGCCTGTTCGATTATTTCCCTTATGATTCTGCCGCTCTTTGGCAGGTTGTTGGCCTTGATTGGCTGGCATGTGAAAGCCCATCATCAACAATATCGACTTTGATATATCGACCCTGATATAAAAACAGTTGCAGCCATTGCAACTGTTTCAATTAATGCAACTTGCGGCATTAAACCCTATTTTGAAGAGATTGTCAAACGACAGATTAGTTAAAAAGCGTTTCTGCTTTTCAAAACTTAAAAGCAGAAAATCAATCATGCAAGAATCTTATCTACCCTCTCAGAAAACTTGCACGTGGGCGTGTAAATTATAGGCAGACATAATCCTTGTGTCAACTCACAATTTCGCAATTACACCTTATTTTTGTGCAAAAGGAGGGGATTTAACTAAGTTCGTGTAAAGAGAGGCTAATTACCTC
>JBCCFC010000186.1:0-14505 GCA_039029935.1 Chloroflexota bacterium | reverse complement strand
TAGTCCTAGCGGTGGTACCGCAGAGTGACCCTACACGTGCGGGTCAAACTTACAAATTTGACCCGCACGTGGGCGTGCTCACTGAACGAGTCTGATTCACTATCGGCTAATCACAGGAAGATAGACGAGCCGTCCCCCACTCTCGTTACTGGCTGACCACTCAACCGTCACAGGCCGTGCCTCTAAGCCATCCGCGTCCTGGGCATGGATGACGATGCGATAGGTTCCAAGCTGGTCAAAGCCAGGGTAGCTGCCCTCAAAATTGTCATCACCTTGCCTATGAAGGAGTATTGTGTCCAGTGATTCCGCAATGAGTTCCTGCCCACCACTATTGTGTGTATAGTCTGGCGGGTAGATGACGGCCCACACGGTCTGCACATTGCGGTCGTCACGCACTTCGGCGGTAATCGTACCCCGTCGTTCATTTACCTCCACAGGTGGTTGGGCATTGACGATGTAGGGTGGCCACAGGCCATCGCCACCGCCTGTAGAGAGTGTGCCAGCATAAGCAAATCCCCGTTGGGCGGCGATATTGGCATCATCAATCTCATTGGGGATGCCATCGCCGTCAGCGTCAATCCAGGGTGATTGAAAATCAAAGAGGTTGGTGACGTAATCCCGTGCCTCCCAAAAGCTGGTGAACAGGTTACGCCCCTGTTGCAGCGAGGTGATAAAGTAATCAGAGAAGTAGGCCCCATTGCGGGAGGCGTAGGCAACCTCATCCTCGTTGCTCGAGGTGATGATAACGCGGTTGGGACCGGAAATACTATTTTGCACGGCATTCACATTGCTTGATATATTCGTGCTAGATGTACCAGCGATGAAACTGCCTGCATAACAGGCTTCGATGATGACATTGATGGGAACACCTGGCACGGTCGTTTCCAACGCTGTCAACCATTCGTTGAGCTGTGCCGGGGTCAGCCGTTCCCCCCGTGGCTCGTCCAGATAGATCACATTTTCATCACCATGATCAGCGATAAACAGCGTCAGTGCCTGTTCCGAACTCACATCATCCGCAGCATTGGCGATAGCAAGCCGCAGAGTTTCAGCCGTGATAGGCCCGTCATACCCTGTCAGCGATGAGTCAGTCGCCAAATAGGTGATGTCTTCGCTGGTATAGCCATTACTCAAAAAGGTGCGATAGAAGGCGTTGGTAATCTCGTGGATGTTGTCCTGAAGTAAATCGGTTGTGCGATACCGTCCAGCGACGATGATCACATGGCCTGTCTCTGGGTCTTCAGAGAGAGAACGGACAGATACTTGGTAGGCCGTTGCCTCACTCAACGGTGTTCCGCCTGGCAGACTGTTGACTTGATTGCTGTTCTCCATGCGCACATAGAAAGAGCCTGTACTGGGGGCAATAAAGTCAAGCCGTGCGCCCGGGGCAAAGGATTGGTTCCAGAGTTCGTCAGGCAGGCTTTCACAGTTGGAGTATAGCTCTAGCGTGACATCCGCCGATGAGCCTTGCGGGATTTGGACTTCAATACGATAGGTTCCACCCGCAACAGCATCAATACGCAGCCAATCCTGATCAACGTCACTGTGGAACGTATGGTCCTGTGGCATCTCGTTGATAGGAATCACGCTAGCAATATCACAGCGGTCATCGTTCTCATAGGCATCGCCACTGCCCGGCGTTGTAGATAGGGTCGGTGTCGGTGTTGCTGATGGTCTTGGCGTGGGTGTAGATGAGGGCAATGATGTCGGTGCGGATGTCGGTGCGGATGTGGATGCACTGGTTGGCAATGGTGTTGATGTCGGTGTAGCAGTCTGTGTAGCAGTTGGTGTCGGCGTTGAGTCGGCCACAGTCTGGGCAGAGACAGTTTCGCTAAATTCGCTCAACCATGAACGAGGCTCGCCGTTCACCAAATCCCAGTCAACGGCGGAGTAGGTCTGGACACGGAAATAGTAGGTTGTGCCCGCATCTAATCCTGTTACAGGATAGCCCGCATCCCCCTTGCTTTCTGTGCGGCCATGCACCGCAAAAGGACCATCGGCATTGGTTGCATAGCGAATTTCATAGTACCCAATATCCCATGTATAGGAGATGGGTTGCCAGGTCAGGATAATTTCATCGCGGGAATCAACAATGGCCGAGACATTCATCGGTGGCAAGGTTTGTGTCATCTGCCACTCTGGATTCTTTGTTTCCAAGAATTGAAGCAATCCATTGCCCGTCGCCGACAAACGATTGTAATCAATCACAAACCTTGATAGATTCGTCAAATTAACAAGCGACAGCGGGACTGGCCCCAGCAGACGATTATAGTCGAGAAAGAGATTCTCCAATTGAGATAGACTTCCGATCTCTTCGGGAATGGTTCCGTCCAGAAAATTATGGCTGAGGTAAAGCTCAATTAAATTGGAAAGATTGCCTAACTCAGCGGGAATGTCGCCATCCAATTGATTATAGGCCAGATTGAGAAAGGTTAACGCACTCAAATCACCCAATGTGTTGGGGATACTGCCAGTCAATTGATTATCGTTCAACTTGAGTCCCACCAGTTTCTGCAAGTTGCCGATTTCTGGTGGGATACGGCCACTTAGCTGGTTATATTCAAGGTCCAAGTAGGTCAGTTCAGATAAATGCGTAATCTCGATGGGCATGTTACCAGTGAGACTGTTGTAGCTCAAGGTCAAATTACGAAGGTTTGTGAGGTTGCTCAGAGCCACAGGAATTTCGCCGTCTAAGTTATTGCCGTATAGCCCCAGATAGTATAGCGTTTCCAAAGACGCCAACTCAACGGGAATTTCACCAGTCAGTTGATTATTCCCTAAATTTAACGCTTCTAGCGCAATCAAGTTACCCAATTCAACAGGAATTCCCCCTGTTAGCTGATTTTCATTCAACCTGAGTTCGATCAGCTTGGGGAGATTCCCCAACTCAGCAGGGATATCGCCGCTCAGTTGGTTATATTCAAAGTTAAGATAAACCAATTCTGTCAGCGCATCCATGTTGGATGGAATCATACCAGTCAGTTCATTGTAGCTCAGAACGAGGTCTTTCAAGCGGCTTAAGTTGAGCAACGTCCGTGGGATTTCGCCTTGTAGTGAATTGGCGTCCAGTCCTAAATATTGAAGGTTCTCCAATGCCCCCAATTCTTGGGGAATCGGGCCAGTCAACTCGTTATGCCCCAAAAACAACGATTCTAGGTGTGGTAGTTGACCTAGATCAGGCGGGATGGGGCCTGTCAATTGATTGGACGAAAGCGCAAGCTCATATAAATGCTGCATAGTACCAAGTTCAGGGGGAATCGGGCCTGTCAACTCGTTATAGCTGAGACAAAGTCCTCCTAAGTTGGACAACATTGTCAAGGTGAGAGGGATTTCGCCCGTCAGCTTGTTATGGCTGAGGTTTAGCTTGCCAAGTGCCTCCAAGCCGATAATGCTGGATGCTATCTCGCCGGAAAGCTCGTTATTATCCAAATAAAGTGTATGCAGATGGTGCAGAGAATATAGAGCCTCCGGGATGCTGCCTATCAGGGCGTTATGGCTCAGATGGAGCTTAATGAGTTCGTGTAGACCACTGATGTCTGGCGGTAGCTCGCCTGTCAGGTTATTTCTCTCCAGATATAATTCACGGACAAACCCACCTTCACAGACAACACCCATCCATCCGCATGGGTCTGTGCCAGACAGCCACCCTGCATTGTCATGCCAATTTGCACCGTCCGTTGCCAGATAGAGCGAAACCAGTCCAGAACATTCCGCCGCTGGAATCGTCGTCACCACCGCACAGTCATAGTCAGGATTGGGATATATGCTGGTATCAACACTAGCCTCATCAACACCAGTCACTTTAACACGATGCTCATTATCTTGTATGACAACATGGGCGATGGCTGGGGGGGCCGTTATATAGAGAAGCAGGAGCAACATAAATACAAAAATCGCCAACCGAACAACAGGTTGGATACGATACTCACGATCACGTTTTTCTTGAATTGTCGTCACAAAATCCTGCATCATAAAATTCCTCATAGAACAGTTGAATGTTGAAAGGTTGAAGAGTGGAAAGGTTGAAGAGTTGAAGAATGCCTCAATCACTAATCACTAATCACTAATCACTAATCAGCCCTAGTCGTTCAAATTGCTCCATTGGCGTATCATTTGCTTTCATCAGGCGTACCAAATGCGCAATCATCTTTGCCTCTGCTGCTGGGTCGTTAATAGGTTGTTCTTGATGCGGGTCGGTTTCGAGATCAAACAACAATGTGCCAAATTGATGCATATTGCGGGCAGAGCCAGAACGCGCTTTCATCTTCATCACAGGGCAATTTTTCATGAACGTAAATGGCTTGGTTATCACCGTTTCTTGTAATTCCTCAACCGAAAAGGCAAAGCGCATGTGTGCGGGCATCAATGTATACTCATAGAGCGGACCATTTTCAGGTGTTGCTGGGGCGCGCATATAGACATAGCGGCCATCGGTCACATTGACATGTCCACCATGAATGCCAAAGAGCGCGGCTTCGCGAGTTGGTGAATTGTTTGCTATACTATCGTGGAGCGGAACACCTTCCATATCCGCTGGAATCTCCAAGCCAAAGAAGTCAAGTAGCGTGGGGGCGATATCAATAGTCTGAACCAGCGCATCATTATGGACATTACGCTGTTGTGTACGTGGGTCCCAGACAAAGAATGGCACATGGGCGACTTCATTATAGAAAGGCTGCACGGATTTGGCCCACCAATCATGTTCACCCAACAAAAAGCCATGATCCGTGTTGACAATCAACATCGTGTCTTCCCACAAGTTATATTCATCCATTACATCCAGCACTTTGCCCAAATACGCATCACACATCGAAAGCAAGGCTGCATATTCATAGCGAACGTGCTGCACAATGTCGGGTGACTCCTGCACACGACGATAAGGCGGCCAGTCAATGTGCGGGCCATCATAGTCATGGGGATAGAGGTCCTTGTAGGTTTGGTTGCTAAAAAATGGCTCATGTGGGTCAAACGTCTCAATGTGTAGAAACCAGTTATCCTCGTCATGATTGGTGTGAAGAAACTCGACGCCACGCGCAAAGGTCTTGGCTTGTGGATGGTCCTCTTCTGCCTGCATATGCGCACGGTTGACCCAATCTTGCCGTCGAATGGTTTTGAGCGAGCGGGGAGCACTTTCCGGTAGCTTAACCAGCAGCTCTGGGACCTCTGGGTCCTTGAGTACACCCAACCAAGGATCACCCTGTTGACCACGCAAATATTCCCAAGAGACATATTTGGTATGGTAATTACCGCTGCCTTCCTCATAGTAGTGCATATGATCGGTAATCAGATGTGTATAGATGTCGTTGTTACGCAGCATGTCGGGCATGGAATCATCAAATGGCTCCATCGGTCCCCAGCTACGGTGCAGAAAGTTGTAGCGACCCGTGTGGAGTTCGCGGCGGGCGGGCATACAAGGCATACTGCCAACATAGGCATTGTCAAAAGTAACTGTGTGCTCGGCGAGGCGTTGAAAATTGGGTGCGTGGGTCCAATCGCACCCATAAGGTGGCAACATACGACGATTTAATGAATCGAACATGATCATGATGGCTTTCATAAGTTTCTCCCATTTGTGTTTAATTATGTGTTTGTTATGATCCATTTGTCGCTGACTATTGGACTAGGATCAGTGACAAATGACCAGTGACAAATGACCAGTGACAAATGACCAGTGGCGTGATATGATCTTTTCGATATAGGAATGTATAAAATTAGCCAAGGGACACGGGCAGGCTCTGGCTGAAAGCTGACGGCTAAGTGGCTGAAATTTTTTTCAAGACCAATACATCACGACGCTTAATTACCCGATCTATAGGGTGTGCAAGCGTATTGTAGGGTGGACCATTCAGAACAGACAGAACGGACGGCGGGCAAACAGTTTGAACAACAGAAATCATCTCATCACGCGGAAAGCGGGTGGCATCCCAGGAATAGACCATAACGCCACCCTTCTGTAAAACGTCTGTCCATATAGGCAATGCGTTTTCCAGCAGCGTGATTAATTGTCCCTGATGTTGCCCCTGATGTTGAATGCCATAGGGTAAATCCGTGACAATGAGATGTGGACGGCTTTTGGGCAGCAATAGTTTGAGATCAGTGGTGTCACCACTTGATAAAGTACAATGCTGTAGCCGTGGGGAATTCGACTCATGTAGCTGATTTTTTGGTAAAGGATTATCCGCGCGCCTCTTACGCTGTTTTTTCCCAATTTCAAACTGCCATTGATGACCTGGCTTCTGGTTGGCTGTTTTTTTTGCGGTGTTTTTGACTATGTTTTTTTTCAGATTGGCCTTTTTAAGGGTCGCCTCATGCACTCGATGTGAGATGCGGGCTTCCTGTAAAAATTGACGTAGAAACGTGGCTGTGGATTGCACATCTTGATGATTGAGTTCAATGCCCGCCACATCTGCGCCCAAAACCAAGCCTGTCATCAACGTTGTGCCACCACCCGCCAACGGGTCAAGCAGTTGCAACGAGGACCAAGGCTGCGTCGAGAAATCAGAGCTATAGCGAGCAATATTACACAAGAAATGGGTAAATAGCTCATTAGTCTTTCCACGATAGCGCCGTGTACTCATCAAGCTCCAGGGAAATACGGGTTCAAAAAATAAGTCAATTGGCTTAAAAAAAGGACCTTTTGACTGAATAATAGCGTTATAGTAGTAGAAGAACATGGTTAACGTTGCCATCGTTGCCATTTCAGAAAATAGTGCCGTGATTGGTGTATTCAAAGACGGCGTAAATTTTAAAAATGGCTGTTTTCCATACTCAACAAATTCAATCCCACTGTCTTTGTCTACGACACCCGGCGGGGTGTTGTTCATGAGCGGTGATAGCATCAGCTCGTATGGAGCCAATGTCGCTGCCAGTGATGCGTACTGTGTACTGCGCTGTGGGGCAATTTGGGCAATAAGCGTAATCGTCTCTGGATTCATCATTATTTTTTAAGTAGACCACGTTGTTGATAGACGGTTAAGGCTTCGCGCACAAACGCTGCTGTGACTGGTGCCTCATATGCCGATTCAAGTGTATCGGCCAATGTCGCCAGATCATCTTTGGTGGACCGACCCGGACGCAGCATTTCATACATGCGCAAAAGTTCGTCGTTTGGCACACGAGTCAACTCTGCCGCACGGTTTAGGTTTGCAGCTAGCTGAGGATATCCCGCATCCTTGGCAATCTGTGATTGCGTATGGAGGGTGTCAGCATCAATCTGCAAATCCTGACCCGTTAGTTCATCCTTGGCTAATGCATCAATGGTAATCGCTTCAATAGAACGCCCACTTGCTGCGTTTAACTCTGCCGCCTTTTGCATCAATGGATATGCAGTAGTTTGACGCGATGAAAGTTTATCTGATTTTGACTCTTGTGTTTTCATAAGTTGTTTCTACCGATCTATCGTTTATAATTAGAGTTGTTGCAAAGTAAAGTCCACCAAATCGATGATGAACTCTATATAGCTAGACAAAATTAGTATAGCATGAGCCAAAGATGCCGTACAACTTAGGCCACAGGCTCTGATGCATAGACGTGTTCGATACATAATGCTCATAATACGAATGGATAGGAATGTTTGATAGAATCACAAATTTAATCTATGGGGATGGCATTTTTTCTGTACCCGAAGTTGTACGCAGCCGTATAGACGGGCTGATTGTTAGCAATTTAATTTTTGCAGCCATCCTGTTTTTTAATCTAATCGTCGTCTTATTGATGAACGACAATACACTTACACTGCCCGGTGTGAGGGAGTCGATACTCAGTTTTATGCTTTGCGGTCTCAATCTATGGCTGTTGCGTCGATTCCACGCCCTATACCTGTGCAGTGTACTGTTTATCGCGTCAGAAATCATTATCCTGATAGCAACAGCATCTATGCATGGCGGCTATACGATTATGATGATCATCTGGTGGTTAATTGTATCGTGGACAGCCGTTATGTTTTTAAATCGGCATGGGTTCGTATTGGTTGTCACAATTATTGCTTATTTGTGGTCAATCTATTTTATCCCCGCCGATCTACTCCCTTTGGATATGGCATTTCTGTTTCACTTTAATACAACGTTGTCACCCACAGAACAATTTGCCTTTATTTTTTCCTTTTCGCTGCTCATTGCTGGCTGTACATTGGGGGTTTCCTTTTATGAATCAACACATGGCAGAGAGCGGCGAACGCTGTTAAACTCTGAACGAAAACGATCACTCTATGTGCAGCAAACGCCCACCGCCTTCATCGAGTGTGACGCCACTGGACGGATTGTCGGCTGGAACCCAGCGGCAGAACTCATTTTTGGCTATGCAAAAGCGGAAGCAATGGGCAAAGTGGCGACAGATTTATTGCTGCCAATGGACCAACAGGCAGAGATTCTCCCCAAATGGAATGATGCGCTCCAACATAGGACGAGTGTCGGTCCTAACACCCTACGTAGTTCGACAAAGGCGGGTCCTATCATTGCCTGTGATTGGTATGTCACGACATTGATAGAGGATCGCAAAGAGATGAGAGAGAAAGATTCAAACAGTGAGAAAGATTCATTGCTGGGCATGATCTATATTGCGGTGGATGTGACAGAGCGGCTCAAGCGTGAATGGGAGCTGCAGAATGCGAAGGACCAAGCCGAGGCGGCAACACAGGCCAAGAGCGAATTCTTGGCAAACATGAGTCATGAGATCCGTACACCCATGAATGGGATTATTGGGATGACCAGCCTATTGTTGGACACACCGCTTGACCACGAGCAATATGAATTTGTTGAAACGATTCACAATAGCGGTGACTCTCTGCTCAAAATCATCAACGAAATTCTTGATTTCTCTAAGATTGAAGCGGGTGAGCTGACGCTGGAAACCCATAGTTTTGACCTCTATCAATGCATTGGTGATGTTTTAGACCTCTTTACCCACACAGCGATGAGCAAACAGCTTGACCTAGACTATCAGATTGATTTCAACATCCCTCATCAAATCTGGGGAGACAGCACCCGGTTGCGCCAAGTTATGGTGAACTTGTTGTCTAATGCGCTCAAATTCACGCACGAAGGCGGTGTGTGGGTGATGGTAGACAGCAAATTTATTCCCGATCTGAATGGTGATGGTCATGAGTATCACGAGATCCATTTTGCGGTTAAAGACACTGGTATTGGCATTCCCAAGGCCAAAATGGATCGATTATTCCAGTCATTTAGCCAGTTGGATTCTTCGACCACGCGTGAATATGGCGGTACAGGGCTAGGCTTGGCAATTAGCCGTCGTCTATGTGAAATGATGGGTGGGCGTATGTGGGTTGAGAGCGAGTTAGAGGAAGGATCCACGTTCCACTTTACCATTCGCGTGGAAACTGTTGATGAACCGACGCCAGTTTACTTGCAAAAAGAGCAACCCCTGCTCTCAAAACGGGTCGTTTTGGTTGCGGAAAAAGACTATACCCGCCGCCAAAAACTTGTCACCTATGCAAAATTCTGGGGTATGCGACCGCTTGAGGCAGACAGTAGAGAAGCAATGATGGCCCTGTTGACCCAAACAGAGTCCGTTGGCAATTCATTTTTGAGTATGGTCTTGGTCGGTGACACAATACTTGATGAGGAGGCAATGCGTACTATTCCAAGAATTCGTGCCGCGACCCATCATGGGCAATCATCATTTGTCCTGCCGTTTATTGTCATTCGTGCAGCAGGAAACATTCAGCCTTCGCGACAGAAAAAACATCTGATGGATGAAATCGGTGCGATCCAGATCGTCAATCGTCCCGTCAAACCGTGGGGTCTGCACGATGCGCTAGCTGACTTGATCAC
Organism: Chloroflexota bacterium; assembly: GCA_039029935.1. Classification (GTDB taxonomy): domain Bacteria; phylum Chloroflexota; class Anaerolineae; order Caldilineales; family Caldilineaceae. The sequence continues at coordinate 4,714 of JBCCFC010000186.1, read as the reverse complement.
GGCGCAATCATACACGAAGTCGGATGTTTTGTCAGTGGAGGATTCCCAACAGGATCGGTCATCAACGAACCCATTATCGCTGGGTACAAACCTTTCTGATCAAACCCTAACAGATGTCTCAAATCAAGCAACAGGGACAGCCTTCGTTGAAACGATAGCGATGTCGCGGCCAGCGATGTCAGATCCAACCTCGACCAGTCCCCTCTCATCTTCACGGAATGGGTCCAGCAAACTATCCAGTCGAAATGGACGTAAAGGTGGGCAGGATGAGGGTAAGACAGGGGAACGGCCAAAATTTGCGGAGCAGTACCCACTGAGCATTTTATTGGTCGAAGACAATATTGTTAATCAAAAAGTGGCAACACGTTTTTTGAAACGGCTTGGCTACGCGATTGATATTGCCAATCATGGCAAAGAAGCACTAGAGATGGTGGAGCAGCGGCTGGTAAGCCATCCAAATGATTCACCCGCCAACCTCTATGATTTGGTATTGATGGATGTCCATATGCCGGAGCTAGATGGGCTGGAGGCGACGCAGCAGATTCGCCAGATGCAACATCTCAGCCGTCAACCGCATATTGTTGGGATGACAGCCGCAGCTATGGCCCAAGATCGGGCGCAGGCGCTGGAGATTGGCATGAATGACTATATTACCAAGCCGATTCGGTTTGAAGAGTTGGAGCGGGTGATTAAGGAGATGAAAATGGGTTAATAATTAATTGATGAATTGATGAATTGGTGAATTATTAATTTGAGATACGAGCGAGTATTGGGTCATCTGGATATTAACAATTCAACAATTCACAAATTCACAAATTCATCAATGACTCTGGTGAAAAAAGTCCGACTTCTGTTGTTTTTGCTGATTTTTACCACTGGTGAGAAGTCTGACTTTTGGGCGATTTTGCCCTTTTTGCAGCAGGGTCATCAATTGGCATTATTCGCGCCGCAACGCCTCAATTGGGTCTAACTGTGCCGCCTGTGTCGCTGGATAGTAACCAAAGAAGATGCCCACCGTCGCCGATGCGATAAATGCCAATGGCAATGACATCGGCACTAGCTCTGTGCGCATTCCGCCAAGCTCGCCAAAGACATAGGAGCCGACGACGCCGACGATGACGCCCGCCAGCCCGCCAACCAAGCTTAACATGACGGCTTCGAGCAAGAATTGCAGCCGGACATCACGAGGACGTGCGCCCATTGCTTGACGCAGCCCAATTTCACGGGTGCGTTCAGTGACGCTGACAAGCATGATGTTCATGATGCCGATACCGCCGACGACGAGTGAGACGCCAGCCACCCATGCCAGTAAACTGCGGAAGGCTTCGGTGGAGGAGGCGCGGGCATCGACAATATCCTGTTGCGTGCGCACACTAAAGTCGGGGTTGGCAGGGTCGATATTGCGCCGTCCGGCCATGAAAACGGTAATACGGTTCATCACAGTGTCCATCACATCCGCACTTTCGGCCTTGGCAAAAATCATACGTACACGGTCGCCACCCAACCCGGTGCCACCAAATTTTTTGAAGATGACAGAGACGGGGATGTAGACACGGCCATCGTTATCAGCACCACTGACAACACCCTGTTCAGCCATCACACCAACGACAGAAAAGCGTGATGAACCGATGCGTACTTGTTGGCCTATCGGATTTTGGTCGCCAAACAAATCCTCAGCAATCCCATAGCCAAGTACAGCAACCCGTCGTGCTCCGTCATTTTCCTCTTCGGTGAGAAAACGGCCTTCGCCAATGCTATAGTCACGCACGGTCAGAAAATCCGAGGTGACACCGACAATCGACGAACCAGTCAAGGTGGTGCTACCAAAACGCACATCTTGGGTCGTTGACTGCTCGACAGTCAAACCCGCCAGCCCCGACACGTTGCTGCGAATCGCCATTGCATCCTCATAGGTCATCGGTGTGCCAAAGCTAGGCCGTCCACCACCGCGACCACCGACCCCACCAAAGTTGCGCGCCGGACTGACCATGATCAAGTTTGCGCCCAATCCACTAATCTGATCGGAAATCGCCGCCTCCGCACCAGCACTGACCGCCAACATGATGATGACCGCCGCCACACCAATAATGATGCCCAACGTTGTCAAAAATGAGCGCAGTTTATTGAGCATCAACCCTTCCCACGCCACACGAAACGTATTCCCAACCGTCATCCCCTGCACGTCATCAATCCGTCCGCGCCCCTGCACACGTTCCCGACGACTCACCCCAACTCTAGCCCGAACGCCCTCACCAATCATATCGACCTCCTCAATTCTTCACTTTTCACTCTTCACTTTTCACTCTTCACTCTTCACTTTTCACTGTCTCGTCTTTCACAATATCCCCATCCAACACCGTCACCACGCGCTCGGCCTGCTTTGCCCGCTCCGGCTCATGCGTCACCATCACAATCGTGGCCCCCTGTCGATGTAGCCCATGAAAAATGTTCATAATCTCACGACTCGACTTGGTATCCAGATTGCCCGTCGGTTCATCCGCCAAAATCAGCGCGGGACGGTTGACCAAGGCACGAGCAATGGCGACCCGCTGCTGTTGACCACCGGAGAGTTTATTGGGTTGATGGTGAACACGGTCACCCAAACCGACAGATTTTAGGATGTTGACAGCGTGGCGTTCGCGCTGCTCATCCTCCAAGTTCTGATAGCCATTGTACATCATCGGCATCATCACATTTTTGAGCGCACTCATGCGGGGTAGCAAATTATACGACTGGAAGACAAAGCCAATATTACGATTGCGCACCCCCGCCAATTGATCCTTGCTCATGCGGCTGACATCCTGACCGTTGAGGACATACAGACCACTGGTCGCACGGTCCAGGCAACCTAGAATGTTCATCAACGTTGACTTGCCCGACCCCGACGGTCCCATGATGGCGACAAACTCGCCACGCTTCACTTGCAGGTGGATGTTGCGCAACGCATGGACAGCGATGTCGCCCTCGCCGTAGATTTTGTTGAGCTTGACGATTTCGATGACGTTATCGCTAGCATTATTCTTTGAAGCTGAATTTTGGATGTTTTTCTTGCCTATTTTTGCCATCTAAAAAATCTCTTTCACCTATCTGTTGGGCAGCCCAAACAGATCAAAATGCCGTGCTAAGGCAAAAAAGTGTTTCCAGTCGCTGTATAACACCCCCGCTTTTTCCAGTGCATTAACCGCCGGCTCCGTGAATCCGCTTTTGGAAAAATACCATAGTGTCACTTGGTCGTAGCCTTGCTTCTCTTTCATTTGCCCTGCCTGTTTGAAGAAATGTTCGACCTCGGACAGAGGAATCGGTTTTGACCAATTTTTGGCTTCGACCAGCCACGCACATCGTTGCGGCTGGCCGCTCTTATCAGAAACCTGCTGCCACTCACCGATGACATCAATCTCCACTTTATCTCCAGCAACAACAGTCCCACCACGTTTTTCAAGCGTATCAAACTTGGGCAGAAATACTGGGTGTGGAGCCTTAAAGTAGGTTTCACCATCAACTTCACGTTTATCAAAACTACGCATAATGAGGGCAGCGTAGAGTTCACCAATCTCACCCAGTGCATTGTTCAAATCACCTCGTAGTTTGCCATAGTCGTCTCGTAGAGTTTGCACCGCTTTCTCAAGCGAAATTTGCTCCAATTGCCAGCGGAAATTGTATTCAATATAGCGACGCAGCATGGGGTCGCCAGGGCCTTCATACCGCTCCCAACTAACCACGTCAATGATATCCGCTTGATAGAGCTTGAGCAGTGCATCCTGTGCCTCTGCATAGGTGACATCAAACTCTTTTGCAATCTGCGCAGCATCAATCGGTGGTTCTGGGTATTTGGTGACCCACAACATCACTTTTTTTGCCAAGCCATCGCCATTAAGCAAATCAACATGCTCGACAAATTCTGAGCTGTAATGTTGCCATGTATTGGCGAGCCGATTGGAGACCTCGAAGATCAGCACCTCTTCCAGCGCATCGAGTGACGGATAACGACGACGAGCAGGGCATTGGCTACGCATCAAGTTTTCAATGCTATTGGGATAGCCAGCCGTCACCTTCCACAGCATATCGGCAAATTCAATGGTCATCTCCATACGCATCATCGCCCCCAAGCGAAAAGCCAGATCATGCACATCATCGCGCGCCAATGGTGGTAAATACCAATAGTTAAACCGCCCTGTCAGCGCACCGCGCAATGCTTTTGTAATCAGGAGTGAAACCGCAGAGCCAGAGACCAACATGGGGGCAATCGGACTGTCAACGGCCCATTGACAGAAGTTGGTTACATCGAGTGATATTTCTCTGCTCTTATCATAGACATCCGTAAGCACTTGAAACTCATCGATAATAACCGCCGAAATAATACCATGTAGTTCTGCAACGGTTCGTGGAACATCGACGACAAATCGAGCTGTTGAATCACCATCAGGCTTTGCTTTGGTTAATCTATGATATGTATCCAATAAATCATTGACAATTATGTCATCAAATTCTCTTGCAACCTTTTCAATTTCGCTTATCTCTGGCTTGATGGACAGCAATTCAGGACGACGATATTGAAAAGCAAGATAGCAACGTAGATAACAACTTAAATAATGCTCTCCTATTTCTATTGTTGTTGGTGGACCTTTTTGCTCTAAGAATGTAGCAAATGTGATATACACAGGCATCACACGTTCTTGCTCATAAAAGAGATGGTTATAGAGCCTCACCAATAACG